>JABIUG010000393.1 GCA_018700655.1 Rhodospirillaceae bacterium
CGCGCACCCGAACTCGGCCTGAAGCCAACCATCTTCGACAAGCGCGATATGCATGTTCACGTGCCAGAAGGCGCAACGCCCAAGGATGGGCCTTCGGCCGGCATCGGCATGTTTACCGCGATGCTGTCGGCGCTCACCGGTATTCCGGTGAAGTGTTCTGTCGCCATGACGGGCGAGATCACGCTGCGTGGTCGGGTCCTGCCGATTGGCGGTCTCAAGGAGAAGTTGCTCGCTGCTCATCGCGGTGGGATCACGACCGTGTTGATCCCCAAGGACAACGAGAAAGATCTCCCCGAGATTCCAGAGAACGTGAAGCGGGGACTCGACATCATTCCGGTTTCTTCGGTCGACGAGGTCATCAAGATTGCGCTGACCGAAGCACCAGAGGCGATCGAATGGTCGGACGAAGATGCGGCCGCTCTCGACAAGGTGCCGGAAGGCCAGGACGGCGGCGTGGTAAAACACTGATCATGTGAATGGCCAACGCAGGAGGCCATCCAACTGATTCGAAAATGCATTTGGCGGCGCAGATCCTGAAAATGAAGCGCCGCCGAATTGCTTTCTTGCATGATGTGTGACGGCGGTTGGGTGCAGCCATCCACAAGTCCGCAGAAAACTGCGATTTTCCGAACCTCTCGCGTTGACGTCTTCGTGACGGTACCGGTAAACTCTTCCGGCTCTGGGGACGCCCGTCCAGGTTTTCTTTAACTTCAATCGCCACCGCTGATCGTGGGAGGGGACTTTACGTGAACAAGAATGATCTCATCGCTGCCGTCGCTGACTCTGCTGGTCTCAGCAAAGCCGACTCTGCTCGTGCCGTCGATTCCGTTTTCGACACAATTTCCGGTTCGCTTTCGGGTGGAACGGAAGTACGTCTCGTCGGCTTCGGAACTTTTTCGGTAGCCAATCGTGCTGCCAGCAAGGGTCGCAATCCGCGCACCAACGAGCCTATCGATATTCCGGCTTCCAAACAGCCGAAATTCAAGGCAGGCAAGGCACTTAAGGACGCGGTCAACTAACACCGTTCCAAAACAAGTATCTGAAACCGCCGGCAGTCGCTTGACTGTCGGCGGTTTTCGTTTCACGCAGGGGCAAGGGCGGTTAGCTCAGCTGGGAGAGCAACTGGTTTACACCCAGTAGGTCGGCGGTTCGATCCCGTCACCGCCCACCATGTTTTATTGTCTCAATTGCGCCAATCCGCTTGACAGGTTCGGGGTGGCTGCCCTAGACGATGCGGCCTTGCTGGGGGTGTAGCTCAGTTGGTTAGAGTGCTGGCCTGTCACGCCAGAGGTCGCGGGTTCGAGTCCCGTCACTCCCGCCATTTTCCAGCAATTGGTCGTATCGACGCCGAGGTCAATGGGGATCTCAGGCGCCTGTTGTTGAGCGCTTTTTTGCGCCACGGAAGATGAGCCCGAGTTCGGCCTTCACAGGTGACGTCGTGGGCCATATAAGGGGGCGCTTACGGGGTTGCGCATGAACGAACTTCTTCTTGAATATCTTCCCATCCTGATCTTTCTCGGGCTCGCCACGGTTATGGCCTGCGTCATGATCGGCGCTTCCTGGATTGTCAGTCCGCAGCGCCCCGATCCGGAAAAACTTTCTGCCTATGAATGTGGCTTCGATGCCTTCGAAGATGCCCGTGGTCGTTTCGACGTTCGATTCTATCTGGTGTCGATCCTCTTCATCATTTTCGACCTTGAAGTTGCGTTCCTGTTTCCCTGGGCGGTCTCACTGTCGGAGATCGGTCTGTTTGGTTTCTGGTCGATGATCATATTTCTTGGCGTACTGACGATCGGTTTTGTTTACGAGTGGAGAAAGGGAGCTCTCGAATGGGAGTAGAACCCAACCTGAGGGATATCCCTCCCGGTCCCGACCAGGATGCGCTGCTTGCGCGATTCGGCCAGGAACTGGACGACAAGGGTTTCGTGCTGTCGAACGTTGACAAGCTGGTGAACTGGGCGCGGACCGGCAGCATGTGGCCGATGACATTCGGCCTGGCCTGTTGCGGCGTCGAGATGATCCACGCCTATATGAGTCGTTACGACCTTGATCGCTTCGGCGTCATTCCGCGCGCCAGCCCGCGCCAGTCGGATGTGCTGATCGTGGCCGGCACGCTCTGCAACAAGATGGCCCCGGCTTTCCGCAAACTCTACGACCAGATGGCCGAGCCACGCTGGGTCATCTCGATGGGGTCCTGCGCGAACGGCGGTGGCTACTACCACTATTCCTATTCGGTTGTGCGCGGCTGTGATCGCATCGTGCCGGTCGATATCTACATCCCCGGTTGTCCGCCCACGGCGGAAGCTCTGGTATACGGCATTCTGCAATTGCAGAGGAAGATCCGCCGTACCGGCAGCATCCGGCGCTGACGTCAAGAGGAGCAACAGGCATGTCCGAAGCTCTCAAAGAGATCGGCGGTATCGCGCAGGCGCGCTTTCCGGATTGCGCCGGCGAACTGGTTTTCGATCGCGGTGAAGCGACCCTTCATGCGTCGCGCGACGGTCTGGTCGAACTGCTGACCTGGCTGCGCGACGACAGCGACTGTCTGTTCAAGCAATTGATCGATGTCACTGCGGTCGATTATCCCGCGCGCGAATATCGATTCGATGTCATCTACAATCTGCTCAGCCTGCGTCACAACCAGCGCATCCGGGTCAAGTTGGCGGTCGGCGAGGAAATGCCGATTCCCTCCTGTTTCCCGGTTTACAGCGCTGCGTTTTGGCTCGAGCGTGAGGTCTGGGACATGTACGGGATCTATTTTGCCGATCATCCGGACCTGCGCCGCATCCTCACCGATTACGGTTTCGAGGGGCACCCCCAACGCAAGGATTTCCCGCTCACCGGCCATGTCGAGATGCGTTACGACGAGGATGAGAAACGGGTGATCTACGAACCTGTCAAATTGACCCAGGCGTTCCGCAGCTTTGACTACATGTCGCCGTGGGAAGGCTCGTTCAATGTTCTGCCGGGCGACGAAAAAGCCGGTGACGACCAGACGGAGGCCGAAGGCAATGGCTGAAGTCGACATCAGAACAACCACGATCAACTTCGGACCTCAGCATCCGGCAGCTCATGGCGTGCTGCGCCTTGTGCTGGAGATGGACGGCGAGATCGTCGAGCGTGCCGATCCGCATATCGGCCTGCTGCACCGCGGCACTGAAAAGTTGATCGAGTACAAGACCTACCTTCAGGCTGTGCCTTATTTCGACCGACTCGATTACGTCTCACCCATGTGCCTCGAGCATGCCTATGCGCTGGCGGTCGAGAAACTACTGGGTATCGAGGTCCCCGAACGTGGCCAGTATGTCCGCGTGCTGTTCTCGGAGATCACCCGCATTCTGAATCATCTGCTCAACATCACGACCTTCGCTCTGGATGTCGGCGCCATGACGCCTGCACTCTGGGCCTTCGAGGAACGTGAGAAGCTGATGGAGTTCTACGAAGGCGTCTCGGGTGCGCGCATGCATGCGGCCTACTTCCGCCCCGGCGGCGTCTCGCGCGACCTGCCGGCCGGCATGGAAAAGGAGATCGACGATTACGTCGATACACTGCCCGCCCTGATTGCCGACATCGAAGGACTGCTGAACGAGAACCGCATCTTCAAACAGCGTACCGTCGATATCGGCATGATCTCGGTCGAAGACGCGATCGACTGGGGTTTCAGCGGCCCCATGCTGCGTTCTGCCGGGCTGCCATGGGATTTACGTAAATCACAGCCCTACGATGTCTATGACAAGATGGACTTCGACATCCCGGTCGGCACGACCGGTGACTGCTTCGAGCGTTACATGTGCCGCATCGCCGAAATGCATGAGTCGATTCGCATCATCAAACAGTGCATCGCCAACATGCCTTCCGGTCCGGTCAAGACCACCGACTCGAAGGTGGCGCCGCCGTCACGTGCCGACATGAAAACCTCGATGGAAGCCTTGATCCATCATTTCAAGCTCTACACGGAGGGTTATCACGTCCCAGAGGGCGAGACCTATGCGGCGGTCGAAGCGCCCAAGGGCGAGTTCGGCGTGTTCCTTATTTCGGATGGTTCGAACAAACCTTACCGTTGCCGGATTCGCGCACCCGGGTTTCTGCACCTGGCTGCAACAGACTTTCTCTGCAAGGGCCACATGCTGGCCGATGCTGCTGCAATCGTGGGCAGCATGGATATCGTGTTCGGGGAGATCGACCGATGAGCCTTGCGCGTGGACGCCCCAGTGCTCCCGATCAACAGCCGGCGAGCTTTGCTTTCTCGGAAGAAAACAAGGCGGCTGCCAGCGCGATCATCGCGAAGTATCCCGAAGGTAAGCAGCAAAGTGCCGTGATGCCGCTGCTTGACCTTGCGCAGCGTCAGGAAAGCTGGGTCTCGGTTGCCACGATGAATGTCATCGCCGACATGCTCGATATGCCCGGAATTCGGGTCTACGAGGTCGCGACCTTCTACACGATGTACAATCTCGAGCCGGTCGGCGATTTCCTCATCCAGGTCTGCACCACGACACCCTGCATGCTGCGCGACAGTGACGGCATTGTGGAAGCATGCCGCGGCCATCTGGGGATCGACTTCGACGAGACCACAGCAGACGGAAAATTCACCATGAAAGAGGTCGAGTGTCTGGGTGCCTGCGTCAATGCGCCCATGGTCCAGATCAACGACGACTTCTACGAAGATCTCGATGCGGAAAAGATGGTCGGCCTCCTGCAAGCCCTCGCACGGGGAGAGACTCCCGAGATGGGCCCGCAGAACGGGCGTCATTCTTCCGAGCCGGTTTCGGGCGCAAAAACATTGTTGGGTGGAGCCTGAGCCATGTTGCAGGACAAGGATCGCATCTTCACCAACCTCTATGGATTACACAGTCCCAACCTTGATTCGGCAAAGAAACGCGGCGACTGGGACGGCACCGGGGATCTGATCGCCAAGGGTCCCGATTGGATCGTCGACGAAATCAAGGCTTCGGAATTGCGCGGTCGTGGTGGCGCTGGTTTCCCTTCAGGCCTGAAGTGGTCGTTCATGCCCAAGGAGCGTCCTGAAGGCCAGCCAGCCTACCTGATCGTCAATGCCGATGAGAGCGAGCCTGGGACCTGCAAGGATCGCGACATCATGCGTCACGATCCCCACAAGCTCGTCGAGGGCTGCCTGCTCGCCGGCCACGCGATGCGTGCAACTGCTGCCTACATTTATATCCGCGGTGAATTCTATAACGAATCAGTGGCGCTACAGCGGGCGATCGACGAGGCCTATGATGCCGGTCTGATCGGCAAGAATGCCTGCGGTTCCGGCTTTGATTTCGATGTCTATCTCCACCGCGGGGCAGGCGCCTATATCTGCGGCGAAGAGACAGCCCTGCTCGAAAGCCTCGAGGGCAAGAAGGGCCAACCGCGCCTCAAACCTCCGTTTCCGGCCATGGCTGGCCTCTATGGCTGTCCCTCGACCGTCACGAATGTCGAGACCGTCGCTGTCGCACCAACCATCCTGCGTCGTGGTGGCGCCTGGTTCGCCGGACTTGGCAAACCCAAGAACACGGGCACCAAACTTTTTTGCATCTCCGGTCACGTCAACGAACCGTGCAACGTTGAAGAAGAGATGGGGATTCCGCTGCGTGAACTGATCGAGAAACATGCCGGCGGCGTGCGTGGCGGATGGGACAACCTTCTGGCCATCATCCCCGGAGGTTCATCGGTGCCGTGCCTGCCGAAATCGACCTGCGACGAGATCCCGATGGATTTCGACAGCCTTCGCGATGTGAAATCTGGCCTGGGCACCGCTGCTGTCATTGTGATGGACCAGTCGACCGACATTGTGCGTGCGATCTGGCGTCTTTCGAAATTCTACAAGCATGAGAGTTGTGGTCAGTGCACGCCGTGCCGCGAAGGTACAGGCTGGATGATGCGCGTGTTGGGTCGAATGATCGAAGGCCATGCCACGATCGACGAAATCGACATGCTCCAGGAGGTCACGACCCAGGTCGAAGGCCACACCATCTGCGCTTTGGGCGATGCAGCGGCCTGGCCTATCCAGGGTCTGATCCGCCATTTCCGCCCGGAACTTGAGCGCCGCATTCATGCCTATCGCGGCACGTCCGCAATGGCTGCCGAGTAAGGAAGGGACCATGAGCGAAACGGTCAAGGTCACCATCGACGGCGTCGAGCTTGAGGTCGATAAACGCCTCACGCTGCTTCAGGCCTGTGAGATCGCTGGCGCTGAAGTGCCGCGTTTCTGTTTCCACGACCGCCTTTCGATTGCCGGCAATTGCCGAATGTGTCTGGTCGAAGTGGAACGCGCGCCCAAGCCGATAGCGTCCTGCGCCCAGCCCCTGATGGACGGCATGGTCGTCCGTACGCGCGGCCAGATCGCCAGCAAGGCACAGATGGGCGCGATGGAGTTCCTGCTGATCAACCATCCGCTCGATTGCCCGATCTGCGATCAGGGTGGTGAATGCGACCTGCAGGACCAGGCCATGGGTTATGGCAAGGGCATCAGTCGCTTCGACGAACAGAAACGCTCGGTTCAGGAAAAGGACTTCGGTCCTCTGGTGAAGACCTACATGACACGCTGCATCCATTGTACGCGGTGTGTTCGGTTCATGGAGGAGGTCGCCGGTGCGCCTGTTCTGGGTGCCACGGGTCGCGGCGAAGACACCGAAATCACGACCTACATCGAAAATGGCATCGCCAGTGAACTGTCGGGCAACATCATCGATCTCTGCCCGGTCGGCGCGTTAACATCAAAACCCTATGCCTTTGTCGCGCGCCCGTGGGAGTTGAAGAAAACCGAATCGATCGATGTCATGGATGCGGTCGGCAGCAACATTCGCGTCGATGCACGCGGACGTGAGGTCCTGCGTGTCCTCCCGCGTCTCCATGAGGACGTCAACGAAGAGTGGATCTCCGACAAAACACGTTTTGCCGTCGATGGACTGACACGCAAGCGACTCGACAAACCCTTTGTTCGTCGCGATGGAAAATTGACCCAAGCAAGCTGGGCCGATGTACTGGCCGCTGTCGCAGAACGACTCCACGCACGTGGTGGCGACAAGATCGCAGCCATCGCCGGTGACCAGGTCGATTGCGAGACGATGTTCGCCATGTCCTCGCTGATGCGCACCATCGGTTCGCCCAACATGGATTGCCGCCAGGACGGCATGGCGTTCGAACCCGGGGTTCGGGCCTCTTATCTCTTCAACAGCACGATTGCAGGCATCGAAAACGCTGATGCCTGTCTGCTGATCGGCTGCAATCCGCGCCAGGAGGCGGCGCTGGTGAATGCCCGCCTGCGCAAACGCTGGATGCGCGGCGGCTTCAAGGTCGCATCGGTCGGTCCCCAGCTTGACCTGACATTCCCGGTGAACCATCTGGGGGCTGGCCCCGACAGTCTGCGCCATCTGGCAGCAGGCGAGGGCGAATTTGCCGCTGTCCTCAAAAACGCTGAACGTCCGCTCGTTATCGTCGGTGCCGGTGCCTTGTCCCGCAGTGATGGCGCCGCCGTATTGGGTGCCGCCCGTGCCTTGGCCAATTCGGTGGGGGCCGTCGGCGAAGACTGGAATGGTTTCGGCGTCCTGCATGGCGCGGCTTCACGTGTCGGCGGGCTCGATCTTGGCTTTGTGCCCCGCGCGGGTGGCCGCGACACCGCCGGTATCCTGGCGGGTGCGGCAGCCGGCGACATCAATACCGTCTTTCTGCTGGCGGCCGACGAGGTCGACACATCGAACCTGAAGGACACCTTCGTAGTCTATATCGGACACCACGGCGATGCTGGTGCTCAAGTTGCCGATGTCATCCTTCCGGGTGCTGCCTACACGGAGAAAGACGCAACTTATGTGAACATGGAAGGCCGGCCACAACGCGCCAGCCGCGCCGTATTTGCCCCGGGCGAAGCCCGCGAGGACTGGCGCATTCTGCGCGCTCTTTCCGGCGCCATGGGCCAGCCTTTGCCGTTCGACACCCTTGAGGCCTTGCGTGACGCGATGATCAATGCCGTGCCGCATCTGGGCGGGGTCGACCAGATTACGCAAGCGGACTGGACTGAATTCGGTTCAAGTGATGCGATGTCCGACGATGCTTTCGTTTCACCGGTCAGCAACTTCTACCAGACATGCTCGATCAGCCGGTCATCGGTCACGATGGCGCAGTGCACGGAGGCCTTTGTTGCGCCCCTGCAGGCCAAGGGGACGGGGGACTAGACAATGGTGTTCCTTGAAACATGGGTCTGGCCCCTGATTCTCATTGTTCTGGGCATTTTGGCGATCCTGATCCCAGTTCTGCTTTCGGTCGCCTATCTGACCTATGCAGAACGCAAGGTTATTGCCGCGATGCAGCTGCGTCGCGGCCCCAATGTCGTGGGACCGTTCGGTTTGCTCCAGCCGATTGCTGACGGCGCCAAGCTTTTCCTCAAGGAAACGATCATACCGACCGGTTCGAACAAGGTCGTGTTCGTGATTGCTCCGATGATCACCTTCATTTTGGCCATGGTCGGCTGGGCGGTGATCCCGTTTGGTGAGTCCCAAAGCGGTGTCTGGGTTCTGTCCAACATCAATGTCGGCATTCTTTATCTCTTTGCGGTCTCCTCGCTGGGTGTCTACGGCATCATCATGGCGGGCTGGGCTTCGAACTCGAAATACGCTTTTCTTGGTGCCCTTCGTTCGGCAGCACAGATGGTCTCTTATGAGGTTTCGATCGGGTTTGTCCTGGTCACGGTGCTGATCTGTGTTGGATCGCTGAACCTGGCTGACGTGGTTTACGCCCAGAAGGGTTCGGGCTTCTGGAACTGGTATGTCATTCCTCTGTTCCCGATGGCCGTACTGTTCTTTATCTCGTCGCTGGCAGAAACCAACCGCGCACCGTTCGATCTTCCCGAAGCTGAATCCGAGCTGGTCACCGGTTACAACGTCGAATACTCGGCGATGGCCTTCGCGCTCTTCTTCCTGGGCGAGTACGCCAACATGATCCTGCTTTCGGCCTTGGGAACGACCTTGTTCCTGGGCGGTTGGCTGCCCTTGATCGACATCGCGCCGCTGAACTGGATTCCCGGCCCCATCTGGTTCTTCGCCAAAACCTGTTTCCTGCTGCTGTTGTTCCTGTGGGTCCGTGCCACGTTCCCGCGCTACCGCTATGACCAACTGATGCGTCTGGGCTGGAAGGTCTTCCTTCCGCTCTCACTTGGTGCGGTTGTCGTAGTTTCCGGGACGCTGCAGATCTTCGGCTGGTTGCCGCGATGAGGAACACCATGATAATCCCCGCCCGCACCTGCAAAGAGAGCAACTGATGGCGTTCCTGGATCGCACCGCGCGCACGCTGTTGCTGGCCGAGCTTGTATCGGGCATGGCCAAGACGTTGAGCTATGTCTTCAAACGTCGCGTCACGGTGAATTATCCCTACGAAAAGGGCCCACTGTCCCCGCGTTTCCGCGGCGAACACGCCCTGCGCCGTTATCCCAATGGTGAAGAGCGCTGCATTGCCTGCAAGCTTTGCGAAGCGATCTGCCCGGCGCAGGCCATCACGATCGAGGCCGAACCCCGTGAAGACGGCAGCCGACGCACGACCCGCTACGACATCGACATGACCAAGTGCATCTATTGCGGTTTCTGTGAGGAAGCCTGCCCGGTCGACGCGATTGTCGAAGGTCCCAACTTTGAATTTGCCACCGAAAC
>JABIUG010000394.1 GCA_018700655.1 Rhodospirillaceae bacterium
CTGCCCTATGCGTGAGCCACCCTGCCCTATGCGTAAGCCGGCAGGGCTCAACGCTTGCGCGCGATCGAAAGGCCGTCACCGACAGGAAGCATCACCATATCGATCCGCTCATCCACGCCCATCTTCACGTTGAGCGCACGGATCGCCGTGGTGTCATCGCTATCATCGTCAGGTTCTATCACCGAACCGCCCCACAGCACGTTGTCGACCAGAACCAGACCGCCTGAACGCACGAGTGCCAGGCAACGTTCGTAGTAGGCATCGTAGTTCGCCTTGTCGGCATCGATGAATGCCATGTCGTAAGTGCCCGACTGGCCCTCGGCGATCAGGTTATCCAACGTTTCCACCGCCGGGGCCAGACGCAGATCGATCCGGTCATCGACCCCTGCCGTCTGCCAGTGACGCCGGGCAATCGCGGTCCATTCCTCGCTCACATCACAGGCCAGCAGGTGGCCGTCGTTGCCCAGGGCGCGCGCAACGGAAAGACCGCTATAGCCAGTAAAAACACCGACCTCGATCGCCCATGTGGCGCCGATCAGACTGGCCAACATCGCCATGAACTGGCCCTGATCGGGTGCAATCTGCATGCGCCCGGCCGCAAGGCCGGCGGTCTCCACCCTCAAGTCTCTGAGTACTTCGTCGTCACGATGGGTCGTGGCGATGACATAGTCGAAGAGATCATCGCTCAGTCCGATGGTTTTGCGCTTCATAGCAATCGAACTCCCGCCGCTGCGTGTGATCCAGGCTCCGGGGACATCATGCGGATGCGGGAGCCTCGTCCAAAGGTTCTTCGTCTTCGAGATGCGAAACATTGCCATCTGACGACAACAGGATAGCAATCGGGCGGGTCGCCTTGAATTGGGCCATCACGATCATGGCGATCACCATGATAGGCACGCTCAGGAACATCCCGATCACACCCCAAATACTACCCCACACTGCCAGCGAGATCAGGATCACAACCGGGCTGATGCTGAGCGAACGGCCCATCATTTTCGGCTCGACGACATTGCCGATGACCAGTTGTGTTGCTCCCAGAAGGATCGAGACAATCAGAAACGGCGTGAGCGGATCATCGAACTGAACCAGGGTCAGCAGCGCCGGAAAGACAATCCCCAAAATCGAACCGATCGTCGGGATGAAGTTCAACAGGAAGATCAGAACGGCCCAGAACTCAGCCAGATCAACACCCACCGCGATCATCACCAGATAGGAAATCCCGCCGGTCGCGAGCGAAAGCAGGGTCTTGACCCAAATGTAGGTTCTGACATCGGCATTGACGCGGTCGAGAATTCTTCGCACCCGGGCGATCCTTGCCGGGTCGCTGTCAACCAGCACTTCGATCTTGGTCCCAAAGCTCTTCTGTTCGACCAGGAGGAAAACCACATAGATCAGGATGATCCCGACATTGCCGGCAAAACTCGCAAGGCCGGCGGCAAGCTGGCCCGCAATGTTACCCAGATCAATCTGCTTGCGCAGTTGGTCGACCGTCGGCACTTCCTGGATTCCCAGGAACGCCAAGGCCTGATTGAGAAGTTTCTCAAGGTTTGCCTGATAAGCCGGAGCCGCCGCCACGACCTGCTCGACATTGTTGCGTGTCAGGTCAACGAACGCGACCAGGAGCGCCACGAAGGTCAGCACCGCAAACGTCATTGCAAGCCAGCCAGGAAGCCTGAACCCCCAGGTTCCCAATTGGCTGTAGGTTCGGGCCAGGGTGGCGATGAGGTACCAGAACACGACCGCCACGACGATCGGCAGGATCAGAGCCTTGCCGACGATCAGCAGATAAAGCGTGAATCCGGCGATAGCGGTATAAAGCGAAAAGCTGAGAAGGTTCATCGGCCAGAATTCCCCGCGACGTTTGCACGAAGCCCATTGTGCAACGTTCAGGGCGACACAACCATCGTCTTGCTGGGCTGGAAGTGGCACTGCGTCGCATCCGGGACAGTGAGTGACGCAGTCGGCTTGGCCATCGGGTTCCGCTGTTGACATAATAGGGCCTGCGACAATAATGGAGACAAGGCCATTTCGGCCTTGTGCCGGGGCAGCTCGCACAAATCAAGGGGTAACACGCGCCAAAAGGGAGGAAATCACCTCATGGCACATCATTCGTATTTCAGCAGTTTGCAAGAACAGTTGGCAGACGGGCGGCTTGATCGTCGCGAGTTTGTTCGCTACTCGGCTTTGCTCGGCGTCTCGGCCACTGCGGCCTATGCTGTCGCCGGAAACATCGTTGGAGAAGACTTTGCACCCAAGGCCGTCGCTCAGGACATGCCTGTGGGTGGTTCGATGCGGATCGCGATGCGCGTCTATGTCGTCAACGATCCACACACGTTCTCCTGGGTTATCGATTCGAACATTGCCCGTCAGGTCTGCGGCTATCTGAGCCGCACCGGCACGGACAATGTCACGCGTCCCGACCTGCTTTCGGGTTGGGAAGCCAGCGATGACCTGCTCACCTGGACACTCAATGTCCGCGAGGGTGTGAACTGGCATGACGGTCGTGCGTTCACCGCCGAAGATATCGCCTGGAACCTCAATCATGTACTCAACCCCGAGACCGGCTCGTCGGTTCTGGGCCTGATGAAGGGTTACATGATGAACGATGCCGGCGATGCGCTTTGGGATGCCAACGCCATCGAAATCATCGATGACAATACGGTTCGCCTGAACACACGTTCACCCAACATCGCGATTGCCGAGCATCTCTTCCATTACCCGCTCCTGATCGTCGACCCGGCCGATGACGGCTTCTTTGGTGTCGGCTCCAACGGCACAGGCGCCTTTAAACTGACCGAACATGTGGTCGGCGAGAAGGCCACCCTGGAAAATGCCAACAACGCCACTTGGCATGGCGAGGGTCCCTACCTTGATCGTATCGAATTCATCGATCTGGGCGACGATCCCTCAGCAGCGATTGGTGCGGTTGCATCCAAGCAGGTCCACGCGGTCGATCAGGGCGATATTGTCCAGCTCGACGCCTACAAGGCCATGCCGCATGTCGAAGTGAACCCGGCCAATACCGCACAGACCGGTGTTGCACGTGTCCAGGCCGACAACCCTCCGTTCGACGATCCGCGCGTGCGCAAAGCCATGCGTCTGGCAGTCGATACGCCTTCGATTCTCGAAGCTGCTCATCGCGGCCTTGGGGCTCCGGCAGAGCATCACCACGTTGCCCCGATCCATCCCGACTATGCCGAACTTCCGTTCATGTCGCGTGATGTCGAAGCAGCCAAGGCCCTGTTGGCCGAAGCCGGTCATCCCGATGGCATCGAAGCAGAAATCTCCTGCAAGAAAGATCCCGCATGGGAGCTTCTGGCGGTTCAGGCCATGGTCGAGCAGTGGAAAGAAGCCGGCATCAACGTCAGCATCAATGTCCTTCCCTCGGATCAGTTCTGGGAGGTCTGGGACAAGGTGCCGTTCGGTTTCACAAGCTGGACCCATCGTCCGCTGGGCTTCATGGTCCTCGGCCTTGCCTACCGTTCAGGCGTGCCGTGGAACGAGTCGCACTACGCGAACGCTGAGTTCGACGCCAAACTGACCCAGGCCGAAGGCATCGTCGATGTCGATGCCCGGCGTGAGATCATGGCCGAGCTTGAGATCATCATGCAGGAAGACGGTCCGATCATTCAGCCTCTCTGGCGTGCGATCTACAACGTCTCCGATACGCGCGTCATGGGATACGGAATGCATCCCACGAGCTACATCTTCGGTGAGAATCTGGCGATCGCTTCCTAATCGTCTCTCGTCGAAGAGACCGTTTCCAGAGGGGGCCTTCGGGTCCCCTC
>JABIUG010000395.1 GCA_018700655.1 Rhodospirillaceae bacterium
AAATCGAGAATGTCTTTGGAAGACTCAAGGACTGGCGGCGCGTCGCAACACGATACGACCGATGCGCACACACATTCATGTCCGCAATCTGCATCGCCGCAACCATAGCCTACTGGTCGTGATCAATGAGTCATGAGCCTAGCGCGCATTCTCCTGCCCTTGGCGGCTTGCCAACACATCTGCCATAGACTGGAGCCGTTGCGTGTCCTGCAGATAAAGAACCTTGTCGCGTTTTTCGATCAGCTCATCGCTCGTCAACTGGCTCAGGACACGTGCAACCGTCTCGCGGGTCGTGCTGGCCCGCGCGGCGATCTCCTTGTGAGGCGGCATGGGATAGATCACCCAGAAGCCGGCGCCGGCGGCATCGGGTTTCGACATACGCAAAAGTTCCAGATAAACGCGCTGAACGGCACCCAAGGTGCTGAGGTCCATAATCCGGTCGTCACAGGTACGAACGATCTTGGCCAGCCGGCGCACCACAGTCATCATCATCGCGGGATGCTTGCACATCAGGTCCTGAAACAGACTGGGTGACATGGTGGCAACCTGTGACTTCTGGATCGCCACCACGGTCGCCGATCGCGCCTCGCCGTCGATCGCGGCAAGTTCACCAAAAAAGCCGCCTTCGTTGACAACGGCATAGGCGACTTCTCTGCCGGAGCGCGAAAAGTTGACGATGCGTACTGAGCCGTCGGTCACCAGAAACAGATCGCGGTTATCGCTGGAGCGGTCGAGAATCTGCTCGCCCGCTTTCACCTGGCGCCAGCGCACCATCTTTTCGATGGCTTCCAGCTCTGTCTCAGGGAGTCCGTGGAACAGTTCGATACCCGCAAGTCTCCGTGGTGTCGTGGTCGTGTCGGCCAACTGTTACTCCCCCGGCGGCCCCATGTGGCCCGCTTCATTCGAGCCCTAGTATCGAAACCTTGGAACGATCCGTAAAGGGTTACTGAATCAACATTTTTACAAGGCTGTGAAGCCGTCTCCCCCGGGGGTAGCTTGGCCACCTCAATTCATACCCGGATCGATTGATATGACGTTCGTTTTTCGCCAGCCAGCAGGCCCTTCGACACCCTTGCGACATGCCGTTCGTGACGCCTATCGGACCGACGAAGGCGCTGCAATTGAGGCTCTGCTTGAGATTGCGGACCTGCAGGATGTCGAACGCAGGCGTGTCGAACGGATTGCGCGTGACATCGTTGCCCATGTTCGCGCAAAACGGCGCGAGGCCGGTGGCATCGATGCATTCATGCACGAGTACGATCTTTCCAGCCAGGAAGGGGTCGCGCTGATGTGTCTGGCGGAGGCCTTGTTGCGCGTTCCCGACGCAGAAACTGCTGATCGACTGATCCGCGACAAGATCGCTGAGGCCGATTGGAAGCAGCATGTCGGGGATAGTGAATCGCTGTTTGTGAATGCCTCGACCTGGGGTTTGATGCTGACCGGTCGTGTCGTTCGACTTGATCCGGACATGGCCGGCACTGCTACCGGGGTCCTGGGCAGGCTCGTCAATCGGGTCGGGGAACCGATCATCCGCGAAGCGATGGTGCATGCCATGCGCATCGTCGGACGCCAGTTCGTCATGGGACGCACGATCGACGAGGCGCTCGAGCGAACCCGTGGGGAAGAAAAACTCGGCTACCGCCATTCGTACGACATGCTGGGCGAGGCGGCACGCACGATGGCCGATGCCGACCGTTACATGGCGGCCTATGAAGACGCGATCGACCGGCTCGGCGCGGCAACGTCGGATGGCGAGCTTTTCGCCAGGCCAAGCATCTCGGTCAAGCTATCGGCGTTGCACCCGCGTTACGAAATCGCACAGACCGATCGGGTCACCGGGGAACTCGTGCCCCGTCTTGTCGCATTGGCTGCAAGAGCGCGTGACCGGGGCATCGCGCTGACCGTTGATGCCGAAGAGGCAGACCGGCTCGATCCTTCGCTTGATGTTTTCGCGGCTGCTTCGGGTTCGGCCGAACTCAAGGGCTGGGATGGTCTGGGGCTTGCGGTCCAGGCCTATCAGAAGCGCGCCGTTCACGTGATTGCCTGGCTTGATGATCTCGCCCGGCAGACGCGACGGCGTATTCCTGTGCGTCTGGTCAAGGGCGCCTACTGGGACACGGAGGTCAAGCTGGCCCAGGAGCAGGGGCTGGAGGGTTATCCCGTCTTCACGCGCAAGGCCTCGACCGATGTCTCCTATATTGCCTGCGCCCGCGTGATGCTCTCAAACTCGCGGTCCTTCTATCCGCAATTTGCGACGCACAATGCCCAGACCCTGGCGAGCGTCATGGTTCTGGCTGGTGAAGGACGCAACGATTTCGAATTTCAACGGCTGCACGGCATGGGCCAGGCGCTCTACCAGCGCCTGGTGGAGGAGTCCGGAAGGGGCATCAGCTGTCGGATCTATGCTCCG
>JABIUG010000396.1 GCA_018700655.1 Rhodospirillaceae bacterium
AAATCGAGAATGTCTTTGGAAGACTCAAGGACTGGCGGCGCGTCGCAACACGATACGACCGATGCGCACACACATTCATGTCCGCAATCTGCATCGCCGCAACCATAGCCTACTGGTCGTGATCAATGAGTCATGAGCCTACGAAGTGTTTCCGTGCAAACGTGATCCGCTCGAATCGACAGGAGCCGCCCCGGTTTCAACCGGCGGCGGCCCCAAGACCGTCCCTGGGATCAGGCTATTTGTCGAAACCAGCCAGCCCGAGGAAGTTGTAGGCGCCAGGTCCCATCTCGACCGCAGCTTCCACATCGTACTCCTGTGCCAGGCTCAGCGAACCGCTCGCCGAGAGCCCATACTGGGAAACGGTGAACGTCTGATAGGCGCCCAGGACATACATGAACGCGCCATCCGAGCTTAGATACATGTCCTTGGTGTCACCCGCGGGCGTGCCATCCCTGCGCAGAGTATAGGCCGTGTCCTTGGCATCGCCGACGATCGAGACCATGCTCGATGTATCGAGATCGAACTCGGAAATCAGGTTTCCACCGAAGCTGGAGAGGTAAAGCTTGGAGCCGTCTTCGCTGACGATGGTCCAGCATGCCTCATCGATATCGCCACCTTCTCCGGTACCGAAATGATCAACCATCGAGACCGCATCACCGTCATCGGCCAGCACGGTCAGGCTGTGATCGCGCAAGCGGGGAATCAGGTTGAAGTTGGAGACATAGAGCAGGTCGGATCCGGGATGCCAGCTAAAGCCGATACTGCCGGCCACGCCTTCTTTCTCGAAGAACCGCTCGCCGCTGACTTCGCCTGTGTGACCATCGAAGTCATAGACATAAACCCGGCTGGGCTTCTGCGCGGTGGGAACCGCCGTGCCGAAGTGGGAGATGCCCCAGGTCGCAACGCCAATCTTGGTGCCGTCATGATTGAAGGACACCGTGGTCGGCCCACCGTTGGTGCCGGAATAGGTATCGAGCACCTCGACCAGGCTCAGTTCACCGGTTTCGCCATCGAACGAGAACAGGGTGATGTTCCGCTCCTCAAGCACGGCCTCGTGACCGCCGCCTTCGGCATGGAACGCGGCATCGGGATACATCTCGATAGCGCCTTCACCGGCTCCGCCCTTCTGGACGTTGGGATTGTTCCACTGGTTGCCGACGACAACCCAGTATTCGTCGGAACCGGCACCCTTGGGCGTGAAGGCGATGCTGACCGGGCGTTCGCCGCCCGAAGCAACATTGGCCACGTGGTCGAGGCCGCCATCATCACGATCGAGACCAAACACGGAAACCGTATTGCCGCCGGCGTTCACCGCAAGAAGGTGATCACCAATGATCTGCACCGCACCCTGGGAGCCGAAGTCACCAGCGGCATCGCCACCGGCGTCGCGGTTGGCGCCACCCACCGAACCCGTCAGATATGCGGTCTGTTCGCCAAGCGAACCATCTTCCAGGCGCTCGATGGCAATGACCTGATTGGGGCCCTCGCCATTCAGCGTTGTGTATAGAAAACCACTGACATCGGTCGCATAGGCGGTAGATGACATCAACGACGCAACCAGCGCCGCACATACCGTTGACTTTTTCATCGTGCTCTCCAGATTTTCAGCAACGCAAGCAATCTTGCGCCTGCTCTGAAACTGGCAACGGCGGCTGCGGGTCTCCAATATCGTTGGATCATGGTTTCGATAGCGCTTGGCTATGATCCGGTTTGATGGCCAGTTCTGCTGCTGTTACCCAGTTCGGGTAAACGCAAGGACAGGCTGGAAGCAACGAGCCGAATCGCACATCAGGGATATCGCGAAGACAAAGCCCTCTCAGGTGTCTTCAGACGCACTCGGTGACGACCAGCGCTTGCGCCCGGAGAACCAGCGGCGGAGCTTGCCGCCACGAGGATCCTCATCGTCGGGCTCATCATCTCCGCCATTGTCCCAGAGCGCACCGGGCGGCGTTGAACTCGAACTGGACGGCGGCGATTTCGAACTGTTCCCGCGCCACCACGCCCCAACATTTTCGCGCAGCATCAGCGCGCTGGGCGTAACAATCAGCGTCAGCATGGTGGCAAAGGCCAGGCCGAAGACGATCGCGCTGGAAAGCTGGACCCACCACTGGGTCGAGGGTGCGCCGACCTGAATTGTGCGGTGGAAGAAGTCGATGTTGACCTGCATCACCATCGGCATCAGGCCAAGAATCGTCGTGATCGTGGTCAGCATCACCGGGCGCAGGCGCTGGGCGCCGGTCCGCAGGATTGCTTCCATCGGGTCGGCGACGGTTTTCTTCAAGCGGTCGAAGGTATCGATCAACACGATGTTGTTGTTGACCACGATGCCGGCCAGCGCGATCACGCCGATGCCCGACATCACGATGCCGAACGGCTTGCCCGTGACCAGTAATCCGATCATCACGCCGATCGTCGACATGACCACCGCCGAGAGAATCAGGAAGGCCGAATAGAAGCTGTTGAACTGGGTCACCAGGATGATCGCCATCAGGAACAGTGCGATGGCAAAGGCCTTCATCAGGAACTGGGCGGCCTCTTCCTGATCCTCGTTCTCGCCGCGGAACTCGACCTTGAGATCGGGATCAAACTCGGTCTCCTCGATCCAGGCAGCAAGCTCCTGAACCATCGCGTCGGCCAGCACACCCTCGGCAATATCGGCCTGGATCGTCATCACGCGGCGACCGTCGACGCGGTCGATCGTACCGACACTGGGGGCGGCGGAACGGGTTACGAAGTTGGCCAGCGGGACCTGGCCCATCTCGGTTTCGATGCGCAGGCGATCGAGCTGGTCGAGCGTGCGCCAGGCATCGGGGAACCTTGCGCGCACATCGATCTCGTCCTTGGAGTCATCGGGTCGCATGGTCGAGATCAGCAGGCCGTTGGTGACAAGCTGGACCATGCCGCCGATCGAGGCGATATCGGTGCCGAACTTGGCCGCCTGGGCACGGTCGACCTCGATCTCCCAGTCAATCCCAGGCAGGGGTCGGCTGTCTTCGACATCAATCAGGCCATCAACCTGGTCGACATGGTCGCGGATCAGCGCAATCGCCGGTTCGATCAGTTCGGGGTTGATCGCCGAAACCTGGATCTGGATCGGTTTGCCATCGGCGGGGCCGTCCTGCTGGCCACGCGGCTCGATGATGATGCCGGCAAGATCGGCCGTGCGTTGACGCACCTCTTCGAAGATCTCGACGGCAGGGCGGCGGAATTCCCAATCGACCAGTTCGACCGTGATCGATCCGATGACGTCTTCGGCCTGGTTGTTTGGCCCGCTTCCGCCATCGCCGCCGACCTTGGCATAGATCGAATCGAACTCGTCCATGTCGAGGATGCGGTCCTCGACCTCGCGCACCAGAGCGTCCATTTCCCAGATTGAAAGATTGCCCCGTGCATGGACCTGGAAGACCGCCTGTTCGGGTTCGATATCGGGGAAGAACTCAACGCCCTTGCCCAGCACACCATAAGAGAACTGCACCCCGATCAACACGACAACCGCGCCGATCAACACCTTCGCAGGGTGGCGCAGGGCACCACGCAGGACACCGAGATAAATCCCGGTGAAACCGCCGACATGATCGAGTGTGTCCTTGGAATCGACGGCCAGGGCGCGGGCCTTCTTCTGGTCAGCCTCACCCGACTTGCCAAACAGCGAACCAAGCGTGGGCACAAAGACCAGTGCCATGGCGAGCGAGGCGATCAGCGTGGCGATCAGCGTGATCGGCAGGAACTTCATGAACTCACCGACAATGCCGGGCCAGAACATCAGCGGCAGAAAAGCGACCAGCGTCGTCATGGTCGAAGCCGTAATCGGCCAGGCCATACGGGTTGCCGCGCTGAGGTAGGCTTCGCGCCGATGGACGCCTTCGGCCATCTTCCGGTCGGCGTATTCGGTCACGACAATGGCGCCATCAACCAGCATGCCGACCGCCAGGATCAGGCTGAACAGGACCACGACATTCATCGTCAACCCGGCCGAGGAAAGCACCAGAATTCCGGCCAGGAACGAGCCCGGGATGGCAACACCGACCAGGGCGGCCGAGCGCCAGCCCAGCGCCCAGACAATCACGATCATGACCAGCAGGATGGCCGAGAGAACGTTGTTCTGCAGATCGGCCAGCATGCTGCGGATATCGTTTGATTGATCCTGCGAGAAGGCGACCTCGACACCCGCAGGCCAATCGGCCGAGGCCATAGCCACGACCTCGTGGACCTTCTCGATCGTCGCGATGATGTTTTCGCCGGTCCGTTTCGAGACCTCGATCGCAAGCGCGGCATCGCCATGAACACGCGCGAAGGTCTCGGGGTCCTTGAAGGTACGTCGGACCTCGGCAATGTCGCCGACGGTTGTTACGGCATCGTCCTGGACCTTGACCGGCAAGGCGAGCAGTTCATCGGCGCCTTCCAGAAGCCCCGGTACCTTGACGCCGAAGCGGCCTGCCCCGGTGTCGAGTGCGCCGGCGGCGACCAGCCGGTTGGAACGGCCGACAAAATCGATCAGGGCAACCGCATCAAGCGCGTAACTCTCGACCAGCATGGGATCGATCACGATCTCGACCAGTTCGTTGCGTTCGCCCTGGATCGTCGCTTCGAGCACTTCGGAGATATTCTCGATCTCGTCCTGCAGGTCACGCGCCAGCCGCAGCATGGTGCGCTCGGGCACATCACCAGACAGGGTCACGACCAGGACAGGGAAGAGCGAAAGGTTGACCTCGTGAACACTGGGTTCGTCAGTGTCATCGGGCAATTCGGGTTTGGCCAGATCGACCTTGGCGCGGACATCGTCGATCGCGATATCGGGATCGAAGCCGGCGTCGAACTCCAGCGTGACATTGGCGCCGCCCTCGTAGGCGGTCGAGGTCACTTCCTTGACCCCGTCGATGCCGCGCAACTCCTGTTCCATCGGGCGGATCAGCAGGCGTTCGGCATCACCGGGCGAAATGCCCTCGTGATTCATCAGGACATAGATGATCGGGATATCGATATCGGGATCCGATTCCTTGGGAATAGTGATGTAGGAGAAGGTTCCAGCGATCAGAATCAGGACGAGCAGCAGCAGCACCGTGCGCGGCCGGCTGAACGCACCATGAATGATCGAGATCACGGCGCTTCCGAGAAGCTCGAGCCTCGAACGCGAACTGGTTCGACCGTCTCACCTTCAGCGACGAAGTCGTGGCCCACGGTGATCATCGTGACTTCGCGGGCAAGTCCGGTGACCCAGAGACCCCCGGTAACATCGGCGACGATGACGATCGGCGCAAAACGCACGACATTGTTTTCGTCGACCAGTTTAACGCCCAGGGTGCCGTCATCGGCCAGCGACAGGGCGGAGGGCGAAATGAAGTGGCCCGGAATGGTGTCGAGCGGCAAGACCACATCGGTCGTCATGCCGGCCCGAATGGCGTGGTCCTCGTTGGCGACTTCAAGCTCGATCCGGTAGGTGCGGGTTTCCGGCTCGGCGACCTGTCCGACAAAACGCAGGACGCCTTCGACCGTTGCTCCGGTGATCAGGTGCGCGCTGCCCAGATCACCGACGCTGAGATAACTCACCTCGCGCTCGTTGACCGCGGCAACAATCACGATCGGATCGAGGTCGTAGATCTCGCCGATCGCATCGTTTTCACCAAAGCCGTCGGTCACGACATCGCCAACCTCGATCCCCACGGAATTCAGCACACCGCTAAAGGGCGCGGTGATGTCGGTCCTGCCGATATCGAGGCGAACACGAGCAAGTTCGGCGCGCGCGTCGCGCAAATTGGCATTGGCTTCAGCATGGGTGGTTTCGGCGCGCCAGCCACCCTCGGCAAGTTCGGAGGAGGCATCAAAGGCGATCTGGAACTGTTCGACCACGGCTTGGGCACGGGCCAGGCGCTCAGGGCGATCATCCATCGCGATACGGGCGATGACGTCGCCTTCTTCGACGACGTCGCCTTCATCGACCTCGATCGCTTCGATCCGGCCCGAAGTCTGAACGCGCAGACCAACCTCGCGGTTGGCCTCGGTGCGACCGGTCACGCTGAGAACGATGACATAGGGTTCGCTGGTGCTGGTCGCGACGCGTACCTGGGTCAGCGCCTCTTCAGCGGCCGCAGAGCCGCTTAATTCAGCCGTCGCCGTGCTGGCTGTCGCCGGCGCGTCGTTGCCGAGCTGACCCGACAAAACCCAGGCCGCGGCTCCGATCGCCAGAACGACGGCCAGGATATGGGACGATTTCATGACTATGCCGTCCGTTTCGTCGATGGACTGTTCGGGACCATGTTCCCACTGGGGCACACTACCGGTTCACCTATGACACGCGCTCGAAGCCACAGGCCTACGCCCGCGATACAACCTTATTAGGTGCTTAGATGGTTGGCTCGACCTATCGATCAAGGTCTCCGGCATCGTACGATTCGAACGGGAACGCGGCAATTTCCCCGGCCACATGGGCCGGGACAGCCACCCGCCAGCGCCCGAAGCCACATGTTGGGCTTCAGAACCCTGGGGAAACATCATGGGTGCGGGGTCGCACCCGGCGAGAATCGCGATGGAGCAGATCGTATCTTCACCGAAACAACGGGTGTTTCGGTGAAGCTGCTCCATGTTCAAAAAGCCAGAGCAACTTCACAGGTCTCCTCGAAATCGCGCAGCGATTCCGAGGAGACCTGTGAAGTTGCTCTAGACGCCGTTCCAGACGCGCGAGCGATAAACCGGGACGTCAAGGACGTTGACCCGCTCGAGATTGAGGTCGCGCAACTGACGGGCCGAAAGCATGTCGAGCTCGTGGCGAGCGACTGCACGGTTACGAAGCTTCTTCAGGCTGTTCAAGATGGTGGACATTGTCGTCACCTCCGCCGGAATGGCGTCGGCGGTCCATTGCGGGGCCGTCGGCGCGTTGTTGATAAATGACAGATGCTCCCGGCAAAGCCCCGCGACAAGCGGTCGCACTGCATTCCAGATATGCAGAACTTGCATGGGCAGGAAAAGCGCAGAAATCGGCCATAACCGGTTGAAAAAGAACCGGAAATCCAGATCGTCGGCGGTGTGACACGGTCTCTCCTGAAGATGGGAGATGCCAGTGTTGCAGCCGGTTTCCTGGAGAATCGTTTCGCGCTTGGACGCAATCCATGTGAATCTGGCCTCATTGGGCGGCAACAAACGGAGTTTCCATGACCACAGCGGAGCTTGACCGGCCCGTTACCAAACGGGGCCTTGCCGCGTGGTGCCTGTTCGATTGGGCCAATTCGCCCACGCCAACAGTTGTCGTAACCTTTGTCTTTGCCCCCTATTTCGCCCGTGGCATCGTCGGCAACGAGGCCGAGGGTCTGGCCCTGTGGAGTTGGGGCATCGCCTTTTCCGCACTCGTCATTGCCGTGCTGGCGCCCGTCACCGGAGCAATTGCCGATGCTGCGGGCAGACGCAAGCCCTGGATCGCCGGGTTCAGCCTGCTCACCATCCTTGCGACCGCCGGCCTGTGGTTCTGCGCGCCCGATCCGACCTGGATTTTCCCGACCCTGATCCTCGTCGCCCTGGTCAACATCGGCTTCGAGACCTCGACCGTCTTTTACA
>JABIUG010000397.1 GCA_018700655.1 Rhodospirillaceae bacterium
CTTTGTGATCGGCATGACGGTCATCGGCTGGATCGCAACCGGTCTGGTTGGTCGCACGGTCGTACGCCTGGGAGAAAACCTGCTTAATCGGATGCCGATTATCCGTTCGATCTATTCTGCGCTGAAACAGGTCATTGAGACTGTTTTTTCGCAGAGTTCCCGTGCTTTTCGCGATGTCGTGCTGATCCCTTACCCCAGACAGGGTTGCTGGGCGATCGGCTTCGCTACGGGTACGACCAGGGGGGAAGTCCAGGAAGCGATCCAGGATGAAGTGGTCAACGTGTTTCTGCCCACGACACCGAACCCGACCTCGGGTTATCTGCTTTTCCTGCCAAAAAAAGATGTGATATTCCTCAAGATGACAGTCGAGCAAGGTATCAAGCTGGTCATTTCCGGCGGTGTCGTCACGCCTGATCAGGTCAACGGCAAGGCTGATGAGCCAGTTGAGGTATCGCCCGGTGGCCGCAGTCCTGAAAACAGCTAGGCGCCAGGACGAATCGCGCTCAGCCTGAACGCAGCAGACGCACGGCAGCATCCCGTTCGAAAAGATAGAGCAGTACCCGCAACGCCTTGCCGCGCTCGGCGGCGAGTTCCGGGTCGCGCGACAGGATCAGACGGGCATCATCGCGGGCTGCTGCCAGAAGATCAGGCTGTTCAATGACATCGGCGATGCGGAATTGCGGAAACCCGCTCTGGCGCGTGCCCAGAAGCTCGCCCGCGCCACGCAGGCGCAAATCTTCTTCGGCAATGACAAACCCGTCCTCGCTGTCGCGCAGGATGTTGATGCGCGAGCGCGCCGTTTCACCCAGGGGCTGGGCATAGAGCAGCAGGCAGGTCGAGGGCCGTTCGCCACGTCCGACACGGCCGCGCAACTGATGAAGCTGTGCCAGGCCGAAACGTTCGGCATGCTCGATCACCATGATGGTGGCATCGGGGACATCAACCCCGACCTCGATCACCGTTGTGGCGACCAGGACATCGATGTCGCCTGCGACAAACCGTTCCATCACGGTATCGCGCTCAGGCCCCTTCATCCGGCCATGAATGAGTCCGACCCGGTCACCAAGCGTGATCTGCAGGGCCTTGTGGCGCTCCTCGGCGGCCGCGAGATCGCTGTCTTCGGACTCTTCGACAAGCGGACATAACCAGTAGACGCGGTCGCCCTGGCCTGTGGCCCGCACGATCGCCTGAATGACATCGCCCAGCCGTTCCAGCGGCATGGCGCGGGTTTCGATCGGTTTTCGTCCCGCTGGTTTCTCCGTGAGCTTGGAGACATCTAGATCGCCGAACGCGGTCATCTGCAGGGTGCGCGGGATCGGCGTTGCGGTCATCACCAGGACATGGACGCCGCGGCCCTTGCCGGTGAGCGCGAGCCGCTGGTGGACGCCGAAGCGATGCTGCTCGTCGATCACGACCAGAGCCAGATTGTCGAACAAGACATCATCTTGGATCAGCGTGTGGGTTCCGACCGCCAGCTGGGCTTCCCCGCTGGCCAGCCTTTCCAGCTTTGCGGCGCGCGCCTTGCCTTTGTCACGCCCGGTCAACAGTACGACCTCGACCCCGGCGGCCTCCGCCATCCCGGTCAAGGTGGCATGGTGCTGGCGCGCCAGAAGTTCGGTCGGCGCCAGAAGGGCTGCCTGACGACCTGTTTCAACTGCCGTGAGCATCGCCATCAGGGCGACCAGAGTCTTGCCGCTGCCGACGTCGCCCTGGAGCAGGCGCAACATGCGTTCGTCGCTGGCCATGTCTTCGAGGATTTCACCGATAGCCTGATCCTGTGATGCGGTCATGGTGAAGGGGAGAGCGTCTGCGACTGCTTTGCGCAGGCTGCCGTCACCGACCACGGGCAAACCCTTGGCGCGTTTCTGTGAGGCGCGCACCAGGGCGAGCGCCAACTGGTTGGCCAGGAGTTCATCGAACGCCAGGCGCTCGCGCGGCAGGGCGCGGCGTTCCAGGTCGATCGGATCGGCTGGCGCGTGGGCTGTTTCGACCGCAGTGCGCCACTGGGGCCAGCCGCGTTGTGCCAGATAGGCGGCATCCTGCCATTCCGGCAGGTCGGGCATGCGTTCCAGGGCACCAGCGATCGCCTTGCGCAGAGTTTTGGGCGTCAGCCCCTCGGTCATCGGATAGACCGGCTCGATCCGGGGCAGGTCCTCCGCCTCAGCCAGTGTGACGACATGGTCTGGATGGACCATCTGCAGGTCGTCACCGTAGCTTTCCAGCCTGCCGCTCACCACACGGGTCTCCCCGATCGGCAGAAGGCGCGTGAGATAGTCCTCACGGGCATGGAAAAATACCAGGGTCAGCAGACCGGTCTGGTCGTGGCACGTGATGCGATAGGGCTGGCGCTTGTTATGGGGTTTGTTGTGTTGATCGACCGTGATGGTGACCGTCACGATCCCGCCGGGTATCGCCTCGGCCAGGGTTGGCGCCATGCTGCGGTCGATCACGCCCGAGGGCAGATGCCACAGCAGGTCGACCACGCGTGGACCCGCCAGCTTCTCGACAAGCTTGGCCAGGCGAGGACCAATGCCGTCCAGCCCGGTTACGGGGGTAAAGAGTGAAAAGAGAATCTCGGGGCGCATGGCCCGAGCATAGTGCGCCCTTCGGCGGGTGACATCCCAAGCGTGGCACGTTAAACGAAGCGCCCCTTGAATTGCGGGCACAACTGGTGATGACGACCGAGCGTGAAATCACGATCAAGCGGCTGCACTTCCGGTGCTGGCACCGTGGCACGCGCGAGATGGACTTCTTGATGGGCCGGTTCGCCGATACGGTTTTAGAGAAGCTCGACGATGAGCAACTCAAACGTTTCGAGGCTCTGCTCGAACTGCCCGACCCCGATGTCTACGCATGGATCCTTGGTCAGAAACCGGTGCCAGAGGACAAACAAACCGATGTTCTCGATCTCTTGTTAGAGATGAGAAAAGCAACATAAAATTATGAAAAATATACGTAAACAGATCGATGATTCGACCAGAAATGTGATCTGCGGCGCACCCGAGGGAGTCGACGCGACAATCCTTGCGACCATGGCCAGGGAGAACCCGGATCGCGACATCCTGGTCGTCCTGCGTGATGCAGAACGGGCACAACGGATGGCCGATGCCCTGAGTTTTTTCGCACCTGACACCTCGGTGATGGCTTTCCCTGCCTGGGATTGCCTCCCCTATGACCGTGCCTCACCACATCCCTCGATTGCCGGACAACGTCTGGCGGTGATGGGTGATCTGTGTGAACGCAGGGGGAATGCCGATCGACCGGGCGTTGTCGTGCTTGCAACAGCAGGGTCGATGCTGCAGCGCGTGCCGCCCGCAACCGCAATTGCCCCGCTGCGGCGCCGTCTCGCGGTCGGTGACAGCATCGATACCCAGGTCCTGATGCGAGGCCTGACAGCGATGGGCTACAACCGGCTCAGCACGGTAATGGAGCCGGGCGATGTCGCGCTGCGCGGCGATATTCTTGACGTTTTTCCCCCAGGCTCGGCTGATCCTGTCCGCATCGACTTTTTTGGCGATGAAATCGAACAGATTCGGATCTTCGATGCATTAAGTCAGCGCTCGGCCGGTAAACGTGACGCTATCGTGCTTGATCCCGCCAGTGAGATTCTGCTCGACGATGGTTCGGTCGAGCGCTTTCGCACGGGTTGGCGCGAGCGGTTTGGGATCTCGGCGAGCGACGATCCGATCTATGAGGCGGTCGTTGTGGGCGTGCGCCATGCGGGTATGGAGCACTGGCTTTCGCTCTTTCATACTCATCTGGAACCCTTCACTGCCTATCTCGATGAGCCGCTGGTGGTCCTGGACCACCGTGTCGTTGAGGCACGCGACAGCAGGCTCGATACCGTGCGCGACCATTTCGCCCACCGCGAAGAGGAGGCAAGGACCCACGCCTCAGGGGACACGATGCCCTACCGGGCGATTGAACCCGATCTGCTCTATCTGAGCGAATTGGCCTGGGACAACATGCTGGCCGAACGTGTCCAGATCGGCCTGTCACCGTTTTCCGAACCGCCCTCTGGTGAACTGAAGGTGCTGGAAGCAGGAGGCCGACAGGGTCACGATTTCAGTCTAGAGCGTCAGCAAAGCAGCCTTGACCTGTTTGATGCGGTCGTTGCGCACATTGCCGCCCAACACGCCGCAAACCGCCGCGTCATCGTTTCGGGCCTGTCCGTGGGCAGCCGAAACAGGCTGGTACGCCTGCTCGGTGAACACGGCGTCGCCCAGGTTGAGACCGTGGCAACCAGCGAAGGCCTCGATGGCCTGCCACCGCAAGCCGTGGCCGCTACGGTGCTTGGCCTTGAACGGGGCTTTGAGAGCTTTGATCTCGTGGTGATCACCGAACAGGATATTCTGGGTGATCGCATTGCGCGCTCATCGCGCAAGCGCACGAGGCGCAATACCGAACGGTTCCTCGAAGAGGCTTCGCAACTTTCCGAAGGCGACATCGTCGTTCACGTCGAGCATGGCATCGGCCGTTTCGACGGTCTCCAGACACTCAACCTTGGCGACGCGCCCCATGATTGCCTGCGACTGCTTTATGGCGGTAGCGACAAGCTCTTTGTCCCGGTCGAAAACGTCGAACTGCTGTCGCGTTACGGCTCCCACGATACGGTCGTTCAGCTCGACAGGCTGGGCAGCGCGAGTTGGCAGTCCCGCCGGGCCAAGCTCAAGGAACGCATCACGGAAATGGCGGGCGATCTTCTGAAGATCGCTGCCGAGCGCAAGACCCAGCCGGGACCACCAATGCGCGCGACTCAGGGGCTCTACCAGGAATTCTGTGCCCGTTTCCCGTTTCAGGAGACCGAGGATCAGGAAAAAGCAATTGGCGAAATCATGGACGACCTCGGCTCGGGCAGGGCGATGGATCGCCTGGTCTGTGGCGATGTCGGTTTCGGCAAGACCGAAGTTGCCCTGCGTGCGGCGTTTCTGGC
>JABIUG010000398.1 GCA_018700655.1 Rhodospirillaceae bacterium
AACCACGTTGGCGGGCCGAAATCAACTCAAGCCAGCCCTGAACCCATCGCAAGGCTCGATCTGTCCCCATGACATCTGTGAGGTTTTCAGTCCTGGAGTTCGGGCCGCAGCATGCGGAAGGTTCCACCGACGACGGCATAGTTAGCGTAGCCCAGGCGAGCGATGACCTTTTGTGCCTCCGGGTCGAAGCGTCCGTCGACCAGGGCGTCATCGGCGATGTGGATGCCGATGACCTCGCCGAAGACCAGCATGTTGTCGAGATTTTCGCCATCCTGGGGGATTGCCAGGGTCTGAGTGGTGCGGCATTCGAACGACACCGGACTGGCTGCGATGCGTGGTGTCTTGACCAGATTGCAGGGCGCAAGCTCGAGCCCGGCGAGTTCGATTTCATCGACGCCGGCCGCGACCTCTTCCGAGGTTGCGTTCATCGCTTCGCGCAAGTCCCAGGTGACCAGATTGTGCACAAACTCACCACGCGCGATCGCGTTGCGTGCCGAATCCTTTTCACGCTCCGAACTGCCCGACGAAAAGAAGACGACCGGAGGGTTGTCGCCCACCGCATTAAAATAACTGTAGGGCCCGGCGTTGACCGTGCCGTCGTCGTTCAGCGTGGTGAACCAGCCAATCGGTCGGGGCGCGACCATCGCCTTGAATGGGTCACGCGGCAGACCGTGACCCTTTTTGGGCTCATAGAACATGATTCTGGACCTTTTCAGTCTTCTGCGTATTTCGTGTAGCTCGCAATGTAATAGGCGTCGTCATGCATGGTGGCTTTGACCGATTCGCGCTCGCGCATCAGGTTCAGCCAGCGGGTCAGACGAACGCAATCATCGGGAATCGCGACATCGCGGTAATGGCTCAGCATGCCGAAGCGCTCGAAGAACGGATAAAACGTCATGTCGATCAGGGAAACTTCCGCACCCAGCCAGAACGGCCCGTCGGAGAGTTTGGCCATGCCGTCGAATTCGATCGTGCGCATGTCCGCAATGACCTTGCCGCGCAGCACCGCCTGTTTTCCGGGCTCGCGTTCCGACAGCAGATCATAAAAGTCATCGACCCAGCGCGTGTTGCAGTAATCGATCCAAATGCGCGCCTGGGCTCGCAGATAGGGATCGCCGGGCATCATGGGCCTGTCGGGAAACTGCTCATCAATGAACTCGTTGATGACAGCCGATTCCCAGACCACCTGATCGCCAATCTTCACCACCGGGACCTTGGAATAAGGCGAAACCTCCTCGAACCAGTCGGGTTTGTTGGAGAGGTCCACCTCACGGCGTTCGAATTCGAGCCCTTTTTCGATCAACGTCATGTGCGTGCGCTGCGCAAAAGGGCAAACGGCTGCGGTAATCAGCTCAATCTTGGACATGGCTTCCTCCCGATTCGGAAACGAAGCTTAGAGCATATCGTGCATGCATCGAACCGCTTGCGATCCGATGCATGCACTCTTGATCCGCTCTAGCCCAGATTCTCTGTCACAAGGGTCCGCAGGTTTGCACGAGGCCGTGCGCCAAGGTGGCTGATGACCTCTGCGGCACAGAGGCCGCCGATCCGGGCCGCACGGTCGAGGCTGGTGCCCTGGGTGTAGCCATAGAGGAATCCGGCGGCGTAGAGGTCACCTGCACCGGTTGTGTCGACCACGTTGGCGGTGACCGCGTCGACCGTCACGCGTTCGCTGCCAGAGACCGCGACCGAGCCCTTTTCGCTGCGTGTCAGCGCGGCGAGTTTGACGTCATGGGCCATGGCGGCAGCGGCGTCGTCGAAGTTGTCGGCCTCGTAGAGCGAGATGACCTCGATCTCGTTGGCAAAGACGATATCGACATGCTCGCGGATGAACGCCAGGAACTCGGCGCGATGGCGATCGACGCAGAACGGGTCCGAAAGGGTCATAGCGACTTCACGACCGGCCTTTGCCGCGGCCTTTGCCGCGGCTGCAAACAACGCGGGCCCTGATGGTGCATCCCAAAGGTAACCTTCGAGATAGGTCACCCTGGCGCCGGCAACGGCGTCGCCATCGAGATCATCCAGCCCCAGATTGATGGCCGCACCCAAGAACGTGTTCATGGTGCGCTGGGCATCGGGCGTGACCAGGACCATCGAGCGCGCGGTCAGCGGACCGGCGCTGGCGATCGGAGTCGAAAACTCGACACCCTGGGCACGGATGTCATGGGCAAAGACATCGCCCAATTCGTCATCACGCACCTTGCCGACAAAGCAGCCCTTGCCGCCCAGTGCG
>JABIUG010000399.1 GCA_018700655.1 Rhodospirillaceae bacterium
CTCCATCAGCCAGTCTTCTTTTTCTTTGTAGTGATTCATGTGTTCGTTCTGCACCAGGCTGACCTGTTCGACACCGCCGGCAACCGCGACATCGACCTGATCGACGATGATGCGGTGGGCGGCCGAGCTGATCGCCTGAAGCCCCGAGCTGCAGAAACGGTTGATCGTTGTTGCCGCCGTCGAGACCGGCAGGCCGGCACGAATGGTCGCCAGCCGAGCCATGTTGTGGCCGGTCGCGCCCTCGGGCAGGCCGCAGCCGATGATCACGTCTTCGACTTCGGTTCCCTCGACACCAGCGCGTACGACGGCATGGCTGATCGCATGGCCGGTCAGCGTCGCGCCGTGTGTGTTGTTGAAGGCGCCGCGATAGGCCTTGCCGATCGGTGTGCGGGCGGTGGAAACGATGACAGCTTCGCGCATGGTTCTTTTCCTCTCTCTGTCGCCTGGCCTCAGCCGGCGTTGTTCTTGTCGTAATCGTCGAAGGTCTTGCCTTCTTCGGCCAGCTTCTTGAGCAGGGGCGAGGGCTTCCAGTGGTCAAAGCCCAGCGTCTCGTGATAGCGGCACACGGCCTCATAGACCTTGTCGAGGCCGACGGTGCCGGCCCAGTGCATCGGGCCGCCACGCCAGCCGGGGAAGCCGTAGCCGTTGAGATAGACCAGATCGATATCACTGGCGCGCAGCGCATGGCCCTCGGCCAGGATATCGGCGCCGATGTTGACCAGCGGATAGAGGCAACGCTCCAGGATTTCCTGATCCTTGAAGGCTCGGTGTTCAAAGCCGAAATGGGCTGCGGCATCGGCGGCAAGCTGATCGACCTCGGCGTCTGGCACCGGCCTGCGGCTGCCATCCTCATAGATGTAATAGCCGCGTTTGGTCTTCTGGCCATAGCGGCCCATCTCGCAAAGTCGGTTGCTGACAAAGGCGCCGACTGAATCCGCGGCCGTGCCGCCACCGGCATCCTTGCGTTTGCTCCAGCCGATATCGAGGCCGGCCAGATCCATCACTGCGAGCGGGCCCATCGCCATGCCATAACCGAACATCACGGTGTCGATCTGGAGCGGCTTGGCACCCTGTTCGACCATGATGCTGGCCTCGCCGAAGTAACCTTCGAGCATGCGGTTTCCGATGAAACCGTGACATACGCCGGTCACGATCGGCAGCTTTCGCATCCGCCGGCCGATATCCATGGTCGTCACCAGGTTCTCGTCGCTGACATTGTCGGTGCGCACCACTTCGACCAGGCGCATGACATTGGCGGGGCTGAAAAAGTGCGTGCCCAGAACGTGGCCATTGCGTCCGGGAATCGCTTCCGCGATCTCGTTGATGTCGAGATAGGAGGTGTTCGAAGTCAGGATTGCATCAGGTTTTGCGACCGCGTCGAGCTTGGTGAAGACTTCCTTTTTTACAGCCATCGTTTCGAACACGGCTTCGATGATCATGTCGGCATCGGCCAGGTCGTCCATCGAGGTCGTTGGCGTGATCGCGCCCAGGCAGGCATCCATCTGTTCCTGGCTCATGCGGCCCTTGGCGACCGTCGCGGCATAGTTCTTGGCGATGATGCCCATGCCGCGATCGAGCGCTTCCTGGCTCTGCTCGATGATCGTGACGGGAATACCGGCATTGACGAAGTTCATCGCAATGCCGCCGCCCATGGTGCCCGCACCCAACACGCCCGCCTTGGCGATCGTGCGCGGCTTCACGTCCTTGCTGATGCCTGGAATCTTGTTGGCTGCGCGCTCGGCAAAAAAGACATGGCGCATGGCGACCGATTCCTCGGACTTCACGCATTCCTTGAAAATCTCGCGCTCACGTTTGACGCCGGCATCGAATTCCAGCTCGACTGCCGCCTCGACACATTCGATGCAGGCAAAGGGTGCGCGCATGCCGCGGGCCCGACGGGCGATTTCCTTGCGTTTGGCTTCGAAGATGCCGGGATCATCAAGCGTAAGTTCGATGTCGCGGGTCCGGCGGTGGTCGCCGCCCTGCGCACCCTTTTCGGTGGCAAAGGCCAGTGCGCCCTCCAGCAGGTCGCCGTCAATCACCTGATCGACAATCCCCATTGCGGCGGCCTTGGGCGCCTTGACCGGATTGCCCGAGACGATCATGTCGAGTGCGTCGGACAGACCGGCAAGACGGGGCAGGCGCTGGGTGCCACCCGCACCCGGCGGGAAGCCCAGCTTGACCTCGGGCTGGCCCACATTGGCGGTCGGCACGATGACGCGATAATGGCAGGCCATGGCCGTTTCCAGGCCACCGCCCAGAGCATGGCCGTGGATTGCCGCGATCACCGGCTTCGGGCTGGCTTCAAAGGCCGCGATGATATCGGCGAACGACTCTTCGCCATCGGGCCAGGGCAGGGAGAAATAACGGATATCGGCCCCGGCAATGAAGCCGCGCCCGCCGCCGATCAGCACGATCGCGCTGACCGTGTCATCCGCATTCGCCTGGGCGACGCCTTCGCAGATACCCTTGGGCACGCCGGGGCTCATGGCGTTGACCGGAGGATTGTTGACCGTCAGGACGGCGACCGTCCCGTGTTTCTCGTATCCAACCAGAGACATCGTTTCTCCCGCACTTGCGAAGTGAATTGTTGCGCTGCACAACGCTAGACCGGAGGCAGCGAGTGGATCAATCGAAAAGGGTCCACCGTGCCGATTTAGCCGTCCTTGTGTTTCGCCAGTTCGATCTTCGAAATCACGCCACGATGCACTTCATCGGGGCCGTCGGCGAAGCGGATGGTGCGTGCGTGCATCCAGGCATGCGCCAGGATGGTGTCCTGGCTGATGCCCATGGCGCCATGTGCCTGAATGGCACGATCGGCGACGCGCTGGCACAGGTTGGGGGCCACGACCTTGATCGCCGAGATCTCGCTTTTGGCCTCCTTGTTGCCGACGCGGTCCATCATGTCTGCGGCGCGCAGCACGAGCAGGCGGGCGCTGTCGATTTCGATCCGGCTGTCGGCGATGTCGGCACGGATGTTGTCGCGTGTCGCGAGTGGGCGGCCAAAGGCGACGCGCTCCTGCACACGCCGGCACATCATTTCCAGGCAACGTTCACTCATGCCGATCAGGCGCATGCAGTGATGGATGCGGCCTGGGCCAAGGCGGCCCTGGGCAATCTCGAAACCGCGACCTTCGCCCAGCAGCAGGTTCGATGCTGGGACCTTCACATTCTCGAAGGTGATTTCCATGTGGCCGTGGGGCGCATGGTCGTTGCCGAAGACCTCCATGGGCCGCACGACGGTGACGCCGGGCGTATCCATCGGCACCAGGATCATCGATTGCTGCTGGTGGCGGTCGGCCTCGGGGTCGGTCTTGCCCATCACGATCAGGATCTTGCAACGGGGATCACCGGCGCCGGAAATGTACCACTTGCGCCCGTTGATCGTGTAGCCGTTGCCTTCCTGGACGATGCTGGTCTTGATGTTGGTTGCGTCAGATGAGGCGACCTCAGGTTCGGTCATAGCGAAGGCCGAGCGAATCTCTCCGGCCAGCAGTGGCTTTAGCCATTCGTCCTTGTGTTCTTGCGATCCGTAACGTTCCAGCACTTCCATGTTGCCGGTATCGGGTGCTGCACAGTTGAAGGCTTCCGGCCCGATCGGGCTGCGGCCCATCAATTCGCACAGGGGAGCGTATTCCAGGTTCGAAAGCCCGAAACCGGCCTCGCTGTCGGGCAGGAACATGTTCCAGAGCCTTTCGGCGCGCGCCTTTTCCTTGAGTTCCTCGATAACAGGCGGTGCCTGGGTCCAGCCAAACTCCTTCACCTGCTCCTCATAGAGATGCTCGTTGGGAAAGATGTGTGCGTCCATGAAGGCCGATACACGGGCCATCAGCGCGTTGACGTGATCGGGGTGGTCAAAATCCATGGCGGTTGATCCCACGTGTTGGTTGTTTGGCGTCATCTTAGTCATCCCCCGTGAGGGGGAAAGGGACATGTTGTTGCGACGGGCGCGTTACCGGTCACACGGTCGATAACACGTGGTCCTTGAAGCGTTCGCGCAGTTGCAGCTTTGAAACCTTGCCGGTTGCGGTGTGGGGCAGTTCGTCGACAAAGGCGATGTCATCGGGCATCCACCAGCTCACGATCTTGTCGGCCAGATGCGCGCGCAATTCGTTGGCGCTGGGCTGTTTGCCTTCATGGGCCACGATCACCAGCATCGGGCGTTCCTGCCACTTGGGATGCGGCATCGCGATGGCAGCAGCCTCGGCGACACCGGGATGGCTCATGACCTCGTTTTCGAGGTCGATCGAGCTGATCCATTCGCCGCCGGATTTGATCAAGTCCTTGGTCCGGTCGGTGATCTGCAGCAGGCCGGCGTCGGTCAGGGTGGCGACGTCTCCAGTGCGGAACCAGCCGTCATCGGTCATCGCGGCGGCGGTCGCTTCGGCATCGTTGTAGTAGCCGTTGATGACCCAGGGTCCCCGGCACTGCAGTTCACCCGGCGTGTCGCCGTCATGGGGCAGAATTCCGCCGTCCTCATCGACCAGACGCAGGTCGACGCCGAAGAACTTGCGTTCGCGCAGTTTGAGTTCGTGACGGGCATCGTCTTCCAGCCCGTCCATTTCGGGCCCCTCTGCACCGGCACAACAGACCGGGCTGGTCTCGGTCATGCCCCAGCCCTGCACAACGTTGAGCCCGAATTCCTCCTCGTAAGCCTTGATCATGGAGAGCGGGATGGCTGCACCACCACTGACCAGGTGCGTGAGGTGTGTGAACCGTTTGCCGGTCTCGCGCAGATGGGTCAGCAAACCCATCCAGATGGTCGGTACACCAAGGGTCAGGGTGACGCCCTCGTCCTCCATCAGTTCGAACAGGCTTTCGCCGTCGAGTTTCGGGCCGGGCATGACCAGCTTGGTGCCGGCAATTGGTGCGGCATAAGGTTGGCCCCAGGCCTGAACATGGAACATCGGAACGACCGGTAACACGGCCTTGCCGATGCCATAGGGCAGTACGGCGGGGGCGAGCAGGCCAAAGGCATGCAACACCGTCGAGCGGTGACTGTAGAGCGAGCCCTTGGGATTTCCCGTGGTGCCCGAGGTGTAACACATGGCCGAAGCGGCACGCTCATCCAGTTCGGGCCAGTCGTATGTTTCAGGCTGGCCTTCCAGAAGCTCCTCATAACAGTGCACGTTGGCGAGCTTTGTTTCGGGCATGTGCGCGCGATCGGTCATCACGATGACCGCCTTCACGCCCGGGAAGCGGCCGTCCATCTTCTCGACCAGCGGCAGTAGATTGGCATCGACGAAAATTACGCGGTCGTCGGCATGGTTCACGATGTATTCGAGTTGATCCTCGAACAGGCGCGGATTGATCGTGTGGCACACCGCACCGATGCCGGAGACTCCATAATAAAGCTCGAAATGGCGGTAGGTGTTCCACGCGATCGTAGCGACGCGGTCGCCTTCCTCGATGCCGAGGCCTTTCAGTGCATGCGCGAGCTGCGCGGTGCGTTTGAAGGCGTCGCGATAACCGTAGCGATGCACCGGTCCCTCGACCGTGCGCGAAACGATCTCGATGGCCGGGTAGGTTTCAGCCGCATGTTTCAGAATATCGATGATCAGCAGCGACCGATCCATCATCTGGCCTTCAAGCATACTCGTCTCCCGGTGACATGGCCCCTTGTTGGAGTAATCATAGCGCCTGGACTGTAGGGTGCCAGCGCGGAACGCATCGTGCGGCACGCCGAGCAGGAGGAGGGCTGATATGGCCGACATCTTTGCTGAAGGTTTCAAGGAAACGCCGTACTGGTGGGACTTGGCGCCCCACGACGAAACTGACGAACAGGTTCCGCCATCCCAGGCTGACGTCGTCGTGATCGGTTCAGGCAATGTCGGGCTCTCCTGTGCCCTTTCGTTGTCACGGCTGGGTCGCAAGACCGTTGTGTTGGATTCCGAAGAGGTGGGTTATGGCGCCAGCACCCGCAATGCCGGTTATCTGGGGCGCGGTCTGGCCTTCAAATACAGCGATCTCGTCTCCAAGCTTGGGCGCGAAGATGCTACAAAGCTCGCCACGGTGGCGGTGGCGGCGCACGATTACACCGCCGCCTTGATCCGTGACGAGCAGATCACCTGCGCCTATCGCGACACCGGCAGGTTCCTCGCCGCGCCTTCAAAGCGTTCCTACGACAAGCTCGCCAAAGACCTCGACCTGATGCTGGCCCACGGTGTTCCGATTGATGCCGAGATGATTCCGCGTGAACGTCAGCACGAAGAGATCGCCAGCGTCGTCTATCACGGCGGCCAGCTTCTGCGCGGCAACGGCATCATGCACCCCGGCCTCTATCACAAGGGCCTGGTCGAGCAGGTCCGCGCCCAGGGTGCTGATGTGATCGGGTTCTGCCCGGTCACGGCGGTCGACAGGCAGGGCGCAGGCTTTGTTGTGACGACGCCAAAGGGCAAGATCACCGCCGGTGACGTTTTCGTGGCGACCAACGGCCACACGCCCAAGGCATTTCCCTGGCAACGCCGTCGCGTCGTGCCGGCCTCTGCCTTCATGATCGCGACCGAGGCCCTGTCGCCCGAGATGATGACAGCGGTTATGCCCGGCGGCCGACCTCTGCTGGAAAACCGCAACACACCGCTCTGGATCCGGCCGAACGAAGACGGCACCCGCATCCTGTTTGGCGGCACGACGGGCGAAGAGAACGCGCTCAACCTGAAAGCGCAGAGCCTCTACAGCGAGATGACCCGCGTTGCGCCCATGCTTGACGGGGTCAAGCTCACCCATTGCTGGACCGGAAAGGTCGCGATGAGTTTCGACTGGCTGCCCCATACCGGCACCCACGAAGGCATCCACTATGCCATGGGCTGGTGCGCCACCGGTGTACCGATGGGAACCTATCTGGGCCACCAGACCGCCTTGCGTATCGTTGGTGATCCCGCGTCGGTCACCGCACTCGACGACCGGCCGTTTCCGACCAGGCCATTTTACACCGGCAATCCCTGGTTCCTGCCTCTGGCCATCGCATGGCTGAAATGGCAAGACCGCAGGATGATGCGGGAGTGAGAGGCTCCAGTGGCGGGGCTGACAAGCCGGATGTTTCAAGTACTCTCTCGTGACCAGTGAGGGGCAACGGATATGGCGACGCAAAGACGGGTTCTGACAGGCGGTCGCATCTTTACGGCGGATTCGGAGAATCCTTGGGCAGATGCTGTCGTTGTTGACGGCGAGAAGATCGCCTTTGTCGGCGGCGCAGACGAGGCGCTGGCCATCGCTGGTGTAGACGCAGAGCACATCGATGCCGGCGGCGGCCTTGTCATGCCGGGATTCGTCGATGGCCATGTGCATGTGACCCTGACAGGTGCTTCCATGCTCAAGGCCTATCTTCGCGATGCCGAAAGCGTTGAGGACATTCAGCAACTGGTTAGAGCCTGGGCCGACAAAAATCCCGATGCGCCGCGTGTGCTGGGGACGGACTGGATTCATTCCGTGCTGCCGGACAACAAACCCACCAAGGAGATTCTGGACGCAGTCGTGTCGGATCGGCCGGTCTATCTCGACGCGTTCGATTTTCATTCCTGCTGGGTCAATTCCGCCGCGCTGAGAGAACTCGGTATCGACGACGACACGCCGGACCCCGCCGGGGGAACCATCGCGCGCGATCCCGAAACCGGTGAAGCCACCGGTCATTTGCTCGAAAGCGCGCATTTCGAGCTGGTCACGCCGATGCTGGCACGTGTCCCTGATGACGTACGGGACGGTTATGTCTCCACGGCACTCGAAGCGTTCGCCCGGGCTGGTATCACCACGGTCGTCGAGATGGCCATGGAGGAGGAAGCACTCGAATCCCTGGCCCGCAAAAGGGATGCCGGCACGCTGACCACCCGCGTCGTCGCGCACATGATCATCTGGCGCAAGGGCGATCTCAATGAAGAACTCGCGCTGGTGAAACGCGCAGCGGAACTGGCTGAACAGTACCAGGGCGACTGGCTCAGGGTCGGGGGTGTCAAGATCATCGGCGATGGCTCGATTGATGCCTGTACGGCAGCGCTCAGCCAACCTTACGTCAACGGTTCAAGCAGCGATCCGATCTGGACGCCCGAGGCGCTCGATGCGGTGGTCGAAGCTGCCGATGCCGCGGGCCTTCAGGTTGCGGTTCATGCCGTAGGCGACCTTGCGATCCGCAACACGGTCGATGCCATCGAAAAGGCCATGCAGGCCAACGGAACGTCGGGCAGGCGTCACCGCATCGAACATCTCGAACATGCCCATGAAGAAGACATCAACCGGATGGGAAAGCTTGGCATCACGGCATCGATGCAGCCGGTCCACATGGACCCCGCCTATCTGCAGAACTGGATCGCGATGGTTGGGCCCGAGCGTGCGAACAACGGCTTTGCCTGGCCGCTGCATGTCGCAGCCGGATCAACCCTTGCGTTCGGTACAGACGCGCCGACCACGCCGCACTGGTCGCTTCCCAATATGTACATCGCGACGACCCGCAAATCGCCGGTCGATGATTCCCTGCCGGCGCTTCGTCCCGACTGGGCGCTGCCGGTCGAAGAGGCCATCGTGCACGGCACCCGTGATTCGGCGTGGGCCGCCTGGCTGGAACACACGACTGGAGTCCTCAAACCGGGCCTTGCCGCCGACATCGTCGTGGTCGATCGTGATTTCTTCGCAGACGGCCCGGACGCGCTACTCAAGGCCAATGTGGTGCTGACCATGATGGGCGGTGAAATTGTCTATTCGCACTAACGGTTCGGTGTCGAATGGCGCGCAATCACGGTTGTTCCTTTGAACGACCATCCCGTGCCGCTTACACCGCCGATGTTTGCGTTGTTTGCGGCACTGTTTCTACTGTTCTGGTCGACCGGGTTCGTTGCCGCGAAGTTCGGCCTGCCATACGCCGAGCCCCTGACATTTTTGGGTACGCGATTTGTCATCGCCAGTGTGCTCATGCTGCTGCTCTGCTTTGTCCTGCGCGCCAGTTGGCCCCGACGGCTACGCGAGTACGGTCACATCATCATCGCCGGCCTGCTCGTGCAGATTGGCTATCTGATCGGTGTCTACTACGGCATCTACCTCGGGGTCTCGATCGGGATAATGGCTCTGATCGTCGGGCTGCAGCCGTTGGTCACCAGTGTCCTGGTCGGGCCGTTGCTCGGCGAGTCGGTCAGCCCGCGCCAGCGGCTCGGGCTCGTGCTCGGCTTCGGCGGCCTGGGCCTGGTAGTCGCTGAGAAGGTTGCTTTTGGCGAGGCGGTCTGGCTGGGATACCTGCTTGGACTGATGGCACTTGTCGCCATCAC
>JABIUG010000400.1 GCA_018700655.1 Rhodospirillaceae bacterium
CATGTGGGTGACATCGTGCTCGGTGATCAGACGGAATATCTCTGCCGTGTCGATCTTGCGCAGCAGAACGTGGGTCCCGGCAAAGGCCGTCACGCCCCATGCGTGGGTCCAGCCGTTGCAATGGAACATCGGCAGGGTCCATAGGTTCACCGTTCCGCCGGTAAAACCCAGCATCATGCCGTTGCCGATCGCGTTCAGATGTGCGCCACGATGATGATAGACCACTCCCTTGGGATCGCCTGTGGTGCCTGACGTGTAGTTCAGCGCTATCGCGTTCCATTCGTCGCTGGGAAGTACAGGTGCATCGGCAGCATCGCCGGTTTCCAGAAACGCTTCATAGGTCGTGTCGCCGAAAGCAACCGAGTTGTCGGTATCGGGATCGTCGATCGCGATGACATGGACGGATCTGCCGTGCTGCTTCAGCGCGTCCTGGATGATCGCGGTGAATTCACGGTCCGCGATGAGCACGCGCGTACCGGCATGGCCCAGCATGAACGAGATGGAGGGCGCATCGAGGCGGAAATTGAGCGCGTTCAGTACGCAACCGGCCATCGGCACGCCAAAATGGGCCTCCAGGATCGCCGGTCCGTTCTGCGCCATGATCGCGACGCTTTCGCCGTCGCTTACGCCATGGCGGCGCAACGCACTGGCGAGTTTACGGCATCGCGCATGCATTTCGGCATAGGTCGCGCTGCGTTCGCCATAGATCCAGGCCTTGCGCCGGGGGTGGGCAAGGGCCGAGCACACCAGAAAATCCACGGGTGTCAGCGCAGCATGATTGGCTGCATTCTGATCCAGATCCGTCTCGAACCGGTTGCCTGTCGTCTGACCCATAACGTACTCCCTTTGCCCGCCGCCTTCGTGGCGTCAAACCGGCTTGCCTGTCAATGGTACGTGGCTTGATTACACGCTGTTTAATCAGCCCGCGTCATCGTCTCACCTGCCTTGGTTATTCCGCTCAAGGCGTTCTACCCTGCAGCCGCCAGCCTCAGGACCATCCCTTGACCGAAAACGTCTCGACCAAAGCCGCCGCACGTCATGGAACCAGTGGCATTGCATGCATGGTGGCAGGCTGTTTTCTGGTCACGCTCAACGACGCGATCCTGAAATGGTTGACGGTCAGTTACCCCGTCGGACAGATCATGTTCGTGCGCAGCCTTTTCGTGTTTCTGCCCATAGTTGCACTTGCCCTGCATGAAGGCGGTCTGAGCAACCTGCTGGTGCGTAATTTGCGCGGTCAGATCGTTCGAGCGGGCATTGTGGTTGTCGGCATGTTCCTGTTCGTCACCGGTATCAGTCTGATGCCACTTGCCGATGCACTGGCAATCTCATTTGCGAGCCCGTTTCTCGCCACAGCGCTCGCGGTGCCGATGCTGGGCGAAAAGGTCGGCTGGCGGCGCTGGTCGGCGGTCTGTGTCGGCATGGTGGGCGTCGTCATCATCATCCGCCCGACGGGTGAGGGGCTGGCCTGGGCTGCCCTGCTGCCGCTGGGTGCAGCCTTGACCGGCGCGTTGCGCGATATCCTCACGCGCAAGCTCAGCGTTTCCGATTCCTCGTCCTCCATCCTGCTCTTCACCACGACTGCCGTGATGCTGGCGGGGCTTGCTTCTTCACTGGCCGACCCGGTGTTCGGCTGGTCGTCGGTCGCCTGGCACGCTATGCCGCTGGAACACATCGGCATGCTTGCCGGTGCAGGTACCCTGCTGGCCGGGGCGCAATACCTCATGATCGAAGCCGTGCGCCGCTCCGAGATCGGCCTTGTCGCTCCCTTCAAGTACACCAGTATGGTCTGGGCCGTGCTCACCGGCTTCCTGATCTACGGCACCTTCCCGGATCAGTGGATCATCGCCGGCTCCATGCTGGTCATCGCCAGCGGCATCTACATTCTCCAGCGCGAACGCACGCTCAAGACACCGCGCAAATCGATCCCCGACAGGCCGGATTCAGCGCCGTTGGGGTGATGAACTTGATCATGATTTTATCGTTGTTTTTGGCTGAATCTCTCAGGTCATGGTTTGCCGTGTCATCGTTGTGTAAAGCGGGGAACGGGGGCTTTCACTGCGCCACTGAAACAAAAACACGAAAATTTATCGCCGAATGCCGCTTGGCGCTCCGGCTCAAGCGGCCTTTAATGGGTTCCAGCAAGGGGGACACATGGGACGTTGTGAAAACAAGACAATACTGGTGACTGGTGCGGCTTCGGGCATAGGCGCAGCGGCATCGCGCTTGCTCGCGGGCGAAGGGGCAAAGGTCATGCTCGCGGACGTCGACGGCGACGCTGCCGGGAAGATCGCCGGGGAGATCGGTGGTTCGGCTGCCAGTACGGCGATTGATGTTACCAGCCAGGTTTCTTGGAACGAGGCGGTTGCAACGACGATCGATGTCCTGGGTGGCTGGAACGTGCTGGTCAACTGCGCGGGCATTCTGCGCCGTGGCACGATCGAGGATACGCCCTACGACATGTGGCATGACGTGATCGACGTAAATCTGACCGGGACCTGGCGTGGTTGCCGGCTGGCGGTCGAGCATATGGGTCAGCACGGTGGCGGGGGTATCATCAACATGTCGTCGGTTTCCGGCATGATCGGTGATTCCGAACTGTGCGCCTATGACGCAAGCAAGGGCGGTGTGCGCTTGCTGACCAAGTCTATCGCGCATTACTGCACGGAGAACGAGATTGGTGTGCGCTGTAACTCGATCCATCCCGGCGTGATCCAGACCCCCATGGTTCGCAACTATATCGCCGAGGCCGAAGATCCCGAGACCGAACAGATGCACTGGGACAGTTTCTCTCCGCCCGGCATCAAGGGCATGGCCGAGGATGTCGGCAACCTGATCTTGTTTTTGGCGGGCGATGAGTCGCGTCACATCAACGGCACCGAACTGGTGATCGACGGGGGAGCGCTGGCATCATGAGCGGTCGATTAAAAAACAAGGTGGCTCTGGTCACCGGTGGCGCCTCGGGCTTCGGGCGGCAGAGCGCAATCCGCATGGCCGAAGAAGGCGCGCTGGTCTGCGTCACCGACGTCAACGATGCGGGCGGCAAAGAAACTGCCGCCATGCTGGGCGAGCGTGGATTCTTCGTTCACCACGATGTCTCTGAAGTTGACGACTGGTCTGCTGCCATCCACGCGGTGCTCGATCGTTATGGAAAACTCCAGGTCATGGTGAACAGTGCCGGCGTTGGGCTGGAGGGCGACAACATTGGCGAGTGCGATGACGACATCTGGAACGCCGTGATGGATGCCAACCTGCACGGGACCTTCTTGGGTTGTCAGGCAGCGATGGAACCGATGAAACGTGCCGGAGGCGGCTCAATCATCAATCTGGCGTCTGTCCTGGCCATTCGCGGAGAAGCCTATGCACTGGCCTATTGCGCGAGCAAGGGCGCCGTGCGGATGCTGACCAAGTCGATCGCTGTTCATTGTGGGCAGCACGGGAACAACATTCGCTGCAACTCGATCTGCCCCGGCTACATGCTGACGCCGATGGTGCGCCGCTTCACAAGCGAGATCGGGCCGGAAGAAACACAGCGCATTTCCGGTAAACACCCGATGGGGCGCATGGGCGATTCCGATGATATCGCGCACATGGTCGTCTATCTGGCCAGTGATGAGTCAACCTTCGTCACCGGCACTGATATGGTCGTCGATGGCGGGTACACGGCGGGTTAGTCCATGGACGAGCGACTGATTGCGGGCGCACGCGAAGCCTGGAGGGCGATCGAACCCGCGGCGCGCAGGATGATCGATTACATCTGGGAAAATCCTGAACTTCCCATGATGGAATACAAGGCCGAAGCAGCCCTTTCGGCATGGCTCGTCGAACACGGTTTCACAGTGGAACGCGGTGTCTGTGCCATGCCCACGGCATTCCGTGCCGTGTGGTCGAACGGTGAGGGGGCGACCATCGGGTTCCTGGCCGAATACGACGCGTTGCCGGGGCAGGGCAACCGAATGGAGCCCAACCGTGCGCCCGACGGCAAACGCGCGGGCCATGCTTGCGGTCATAATCTGATCGGTGGAGCCGATACCGGTGCTGCCATCGCCGCACGGCACGCCATGGAAGCGCTCGACATCACCGGCACCATCGTTGTGCTGGGTACGCCGGCCGAAGAAATCCTGTGGGGCAAGATCGCCATGTTCAGGGATGGCGCGTTTGACGGGATCGATGTGCTGTTGACCAGCCACGGCGACTATCAGAACGGTGCGCCGTCGCGCCCGTGCCTGGCCTGTGTTTCGTCCGAGTTCGTTTTCCGCGGCGAGTCCAGCCATGGCGGGTCGCGCCGTTCCCAGAATGCACTCGATGCCGCCGAATTGACGGTCCAGTCGGTTGAACGCCTGCGTGCGCACCAATTCAGTGACGCCATTATCGGCCATGTCATGCGGTTTGCAGGTTTCATGCCCTCGATTACGCCCGATGAAGTGCGTCTATGGTTTACCGTACGCAATGCCGATTTCGAACGTGCAGAAGAAGTCTACAACCTCATTCTCCCGATCGCGCAGGATGCCGCGCGCTACACCGGAACCGACTTCCAGGAACAATTCATCTCGGCCTCGCGGGGCTATCTTCCCAATGATGCGATGGCCGGACGTCTGCACGCCGCCATGGAGGTCATTGGGCCACCTGTCTGGGACGACGACGATCTGGCATTCATGCAGGGTCTCTCGGAACACTGCCGTCCCGGTCAGCCGTTCAATCTCGACCGCACGACCGCGATCCATACCGAGGGTGTTGACCCCTATGGTCAGGATGATGGTGAAGCCAGCTGGTACATCCCGCTGGCCCGCGCCAACTGGGCCTATCCGACCGGCGTGCTGCTGCACAATTGGGCGGCTACGGCGAACTCCGGCCACGAATCCCAGATGAAGGGTGGCGTCTTTGCGGGCGAAGCCCTGGCGCTCACGGCGATCGACCTTTTTACCGATCACAGCGCGATTGCCGCAGCGAAGGCGGAACTGGCCGAACGGGTCGGCGGCCGTGAACTCTCGCCGCCGCGTGTCGGCGGTTTCGAGGTCATGACCAACAATCCCGAAGCATTCTGGGATGCAACCTGGGTCAGTACGGACAAACTCGCGGGATGAACAATCTTGCGCTCGATGCCGAACCGATCCCCGTAACGGTCCTGACCGGGTTCCTGGGAAGCGGCAAGACCACTTTGTTGCGTCACCTTCTCCATCACGAAGACATGGACGAAGCCGCCGTCATCGTGAACGAGTTCGGCGAAGTCGGACTCGATCATATGCTGCTGGAGACGAGCGACGAGGATACCTTGCTGCTCGACAATGGCTGCCTTTGTTGCGGGCTGCGGGGTGATCTGGTCGATACGCTCCATTCATTGCTGGAACGGCGCGAGCGCGGCGAAATTCCGGCCTTCAAGCGGGTCATGATCGAAACCACGGGGCTGGCAGATCCCGTACCGGTCATGCAGACCTTCCGGACCGACCCGCTACGCCTGTCGCAGTACGAACTGGCGAGCCTTGTGACCTGCTTTGACGCGGTCAACGGAGCAGCCAGCGTCGAAAACCATGGCGAGGCCGAGCGCCAGTTGGCCCTGGCCGACACGATTGTCGTCACCAAGGGTGATCTGGGCGACATCAGTGAGGCAAGGGCAGAGATCAACCGACGCAACGATCGCGCAGCCGTACAAGAGGCAGTGCAGGGCGAAATCTGCCCCGATGACGTGCTGGGCGGTATCGCGCGGTTTGAACTGCCGTCGGGAGACCATCATGACCACAACGGACACGACCATGGTCATCATCATCACGACCGGATCGTCACCGTCGTCGCGCGGGGTGAGCGACCATTGACGTGGGAACATGTTAGCCGGGTTGTGGCCGATCTCGTTGAACAGCGTGGTGACCGGTTGCTGCGCGTGAAAGGACTGCTAAGCGTCGAAGGTCAGAACGGGCCGATCAGCGTCGATGGCGTGCAGCATCTGTTCCATCGGCCGCGCCAACTCGATGTCTGGCCAACGGCCGACGAGACTCCGTTTCTGGTCGGCATCGCCGAACGCACGACACCCGAAGAACTTCGCGGTTGGTTGCTGGAGATTCTCGAACCGGCCTAATCTCAGCTGGGTTTGTAACTTCCCGGCTTGAATTGCAGCCAGAATCTGGTGATCGGACCGACCTCGCGCCCTTGATGATCACGATGATCCTGGTGTGAAATGGCGGCCTTGACGATCTGGCCGCCGATCCAGCGGAAAGGCTCGGGTGGGAAGTCCCGGCTGAGCGGGCTGACCAGGGGAGAGCGGGTCCATTGGTCGTCGCGTTCCTGCACTAGAGACGCAAGGATGTGGCTGCCGACACGTGACGGCACCACGCCAGCGCCCGAATAACCATAGCCGAACAGGATATCCCGGCAGGTCGGCAGTCGGCCGAAGATCGGCATACCGTTCTTTGTGCGATCGATCGGGCCGCTCCACATGCCATCAATCTCGACGTCGCGCAGGCCGGGGTGATACGCGCCTAGTACGTCACGCAGTTCGCCCTCCGTACGGAACGGCTTTTCCCCGATCGGGTCGAGCCGGTCGCCATAGGGCAGCCAGCCGCCTGATTTCGTCCAGAACATGCGGTCATCGGCCGTCGGGCGGCAGGCCTCGATGAAGACACGTGAGTCCGTGAAGCCCGAAACGCCGCGGATTCCAAGTTCGTCGAGCATCTTGGGAATAGGCTTGGTGATCGCGGCATCGGTGTACATCACCATGGCCGAGGAACGCAGTTCCGGGATCGAGAGCGACCAGCCATAGAGCCCAAGCACGACCTTTTTGGCTGTCACTGTGCCTTGTGGCGTCGTGACGGTCGGGGGGGAACTGCGGCCCAGTTTGATCATCTCCGTCTTCTCGAAAATGTGCACGCCTTTCGAAAGAGCGACACGGCGCAGGCCGCGCACGAGATGGCCGGGGTGGAGCAGGACGCTGGATGTATCGACAACACCGGCAATCAGAGCATCGCTGCCGGTTGCCTCGCGCACGGCATCCTTGTCGAGGTACTGGTAGCTGCGAACCTGGAATCCCTCCATCAGCCGCAGCATCTCGTCCCAGTGACTCGACTGTTTTTCGCAGGTCGCGGCCCAAACCGTGTTGGTCGCGCTGATCTGCGTATCGATGTCATGCTCGGCGCTGATGTTCCTGATGTCTTCGATCGCTTGAAGCGAGGCATTGGCGATGTGCATCGCGCTTTCGGTGTCGCTGGCCTGCTCGAGAAGCGGGAGCTGCAGCCACATCGGCAACGCATGGCCGGCGTTGGCGCCGCTGCCGCCGGCGCCGCAGATGTCGCGCTCGATGATCACGACATCGAGTGAAGGGTCGCGCGACTTCAGTTCGATCGCGGTCCAGAGGCCGGTATAACCACCACCTACAATCGCGACATCGACCTTCAGGTCACCATCAAGCGGGGTAATCGTTGTTCCGGACTCGGCTTTGAGCGCATCGCGCAACCAGACGCTTTCCATGATGCTTCCCCTCGCTGTTGGCATAACGCTCGCACAGTACGATTGTGGCTGTCCATGCAGGATAAATGGACGCTAATCGGTTGTTTTTGGAGGAAGCTTCCCGGCACCGGGCGCCCCTTGCAGGCTTCGGCCACAAGACGAGCGAAACTCTGGCCGGGCTTCGTCAGGTTTCCCGCTCGTACACACTGGCGTTCTGTCCGACATGTTGGCCCGGCAGCAACATGTCGAAGGGCGGGAAGGGCTGTGCGTCGAAGCAGCCGAAGTAGTCATCATGGGTGAGCGTGGCATCGCGGATCGAGGGCCACACGACTTCGGCAAGGAAGAGCTGATCGATCTTGCGGTCGATGATGCTGTTGGTGGCCAGGAAGGTGTTGATCTCCTCGCGCATGCCAGTGAGCAATCCACCGGTGCCGTCCCACAGGCCGGCAAGCATGAGATCGGTGTGGCTGTACCAGTCACGCAGGACATGGAACGGCTTGCCTGAGGTCATCCAGGCGTCGACTGCGACACGCTCGCGCACGCTCAGCAGCGAGTCCGCATCGCGCACGAGAAAACGTTTCACCTGGGGATCATCTGCCACCAGGGAACGCCACATCAGGCGTTCCTTGCCGACATGACGGTCTGCGACGGGAACCAGCACAGCGCCGTGAACCTTCAGGTCATCGAGCATGCGTCGGGAGACCGTGTCGTCGTGATAGATGCGGCATGACCAGCCGGGATAGATGTCGCGTGCAATCTTCACGTTGCGCAGAGCGGTCGAGATGTAGCGGGGATCATCGCCCCACAGGCTGTAGGCGATGACATGGCTCGAAGGCGCAGGTTCCTCATCTTCGACGGCCACCGTTGAAGGGACAGACCAGAGGACGGGTTTCTCCCGCATCAGGTTACCCTTGGCTTCCAGGGCCTGTCGTCCGAACTTCACCGCTTCATCATGTTCGCCCAGAGAACCCAGACAACGTGCCAATCCATCCATGGCGTTGATGTCGCCGGGCAGGTCGGCCACTACGCGCCGATAGGCATTTGCGGCTTCGGCTGTGTCGCCTGTCTGGGTCAGGGCGTAGGCAAGGTTGACCCTGCCGGCGGTGTAATCGGGCCAGGTCACGGTGATGCGACGGGCCAGGTCTGATGCGCCAAGTGCATCGCCATGCATCAGGATCATGGCAACCAGCAGGTTTTCATCGTCTGCCAAACGGTTCTGTTGTCGCACGCCGGCGTTGACGCAGGAGACCTGGGCGGTGATCGCCGGGACGATCAGGCCATGGTTCATCAGGGCGACGGCAACGCGACGGTGGGCAGTGACATTGTCGGGGTCGGGAACCAGCCTTGCCATCAGCGATGCGACGACGTTCTTGTCGCCGTCGCGATGCGCGGCGACCTGATGGTTCAGGTCAGCCGTCTGTGTGTCAGGGCCAGGCGACGTCACGCTTTCCGGGCGGGATCGACCGTGATTGGGCCCGGTGCCGATGTCGTGGGATGCGGCGGGTGCTTGGCCAGGTGCTCCTTGCACTGGGCAAGTTCCTCGACCTGCGCCATGCCCTTGGCCGTGACCAGGCGTTCGGCGGCGCTGAGCCAGCGTTCGTAATAGTCGCTACCGTCTTCGGCCCCTTGGGACTGGATCTCGTCGATCAGGAGGTCCTTGAAGTCGTCCCAGGCATAGCGGCCATCAACATAAAGCTGCGAGACCAGCGCAAAGATGCGGGCCTGCCAGGGTTCCTGAAAGACGGGCCCGCCGTCGTCATCGGGCATGAGGTCGAGGATGGCCCGGGGGTGTGTGTGGGATGTGTCGGTCATGGCTGTTCCAGATAGGAGTCCCAGAGGTCGAGGATCACCGCGTCACGATCATGGGCATCGTTGCCCCACAATTCGCGACCCTCGAAACGTACGGCATAACAGTGTTGCGGTTGCTCACCTTCATCGCGCGCGTTGCTGTCGGCAAAGGCAAAGACGCCGTGGTTCTTGATGACGATGCCGCTGCGTCCCATCGCATAACGGGGCAGGCGGGTGTGACCGGAAGGGTGGTGGTTGGTCGTGAGGACCTGATCGCCCACCTTGAAGCGCGGGGAAGAGCCATCGTCGTCGCGACGGTGCGATGTGCCCGCACCGATGATCTGGGCCAGACGTTCGGCTGTCAGTTCACCCATGGTCGGGCCCCTTTGCTGCAATCTCAGCCATGCGTGCTGCGATTTGCCCGCGGGTCAGGGTGCCTGTCTCTTCCAATCGGGTTTGTAGCGCGAGCATCCACTTCTCGTAGTAACTGGCGGATAGATAGACGTCGGCCGGCAGGCGTTCGATCGAATGGCGGCCCTTGTCGCCGTTGGAACCGATCCTGCTGCCGGTGAAAAACTCGATACCAAAGGCACGGCGTTCCCAATCGGCATGAAAGTTGGGTTCGTTCTCTTCGCGAACGACCGGCCCGAAGCCGTGCATGCCGCCAAGGTCGTGAGGTCCATCCATCTCTGTGCTCCTATACCGAGGCCACGCCGATCATGCCGTCGCGCGTGACGACTTCGGCAAGCTCCTGGGTCGAAAGTTCTTCAGTGCCATCAGGCTGCATGGGCAGAACCATGTAGCGGATTTCTGCACTGGAATCCCAGACCCGGACTTCGACGTCGTCACCGACATCCACACCGAATTCGGCAAGAACGGCACGCGGCTCGCGCACGACACGAGCGCGATAGGGCGGGCTCTTGAACCATGCCGGCGGCAGACCAAGCACAGGCCACGGATAGCAGGAACACAAGGTGCAAACGACGACGTTGTGCACCTCGGGCGTGTTTTCCAGCACCACCATGTCTTCGCCCTGCATGCCGGAGAAACCCACTTCAGCGATCGCCGGGGATGCATCGCTCAACAGGCGCTTCTTGTAGTCGGCGTCGCTCCACGCGCGCGCAACGACTTTTGCGCCGTTACGCGGTCCAACCTTGGTCTCGAAATGGTCGACCACGAGATCGATCTGCTCAGCCGTGATGATACCCTTTTCGGTCAGGAGCTGTTCCATCGCCTTGACGCGCAAGACGATGTCCGATTCAGGTTCGTTGTGACGGTGTCCTGTCATGATGCCTATCCTGCCCGCACGGCCGCGACATGGTCGCCGAAGCCGGGATCGTTCATCAAGGTACGGCATCGATCAAAGCGTGTGGTGGCATAGAGCCAGAAGTCCTCGGCCGGATTGTCGGTGGCGTGCTGAATCAGCCCCCACAGGGTCCAGAGCAGGTCGCACATCGCCTTGTAGAGGATCATCCGGCCCATCTCGGTCGGCGTTGCCGGGCGGCCCAGATAGGCTTCGAGCATCTCCCGGTCCTGTTCCGGGCTGAAACTGGCTTCGACCGAGACGTCGCCCAGATCCCAGATCGGGTCGTTCATGCCCGAGTATTCCCAGTCGATGATCCACATGCGCTTACCGTCATCGAGCAGATTTTCGCACATCGGGTCGCAATGACAGGCGGTCAGAGGCAGTTCATGGGCGTTGAGCGCCTGTCGCACGGACTCTGCCTCGCGCACGGCATCATGATAACCCTCGGGGAACTCCGTGACGCCGAGCTTGGCGAGATGTTCGAGGTAACCGTCGATCATCGAAAAGAGATCGAAGCGGAACGAAAACGTCTGTCCGGACTCGTGAAGCTTGTGAAACGCCTTTGCAGTGCGTGTTGGCGCGCCGGGCAGGGTCTGCATGCTCTCGGGCGACATAGTGTCGTAGCCGTCGAGATAGCGCGTGACCATGATGCCGTCGTCGCCGAAGTGCAGCACTTCGGGGCTGACGCCGGCCCTGGCTGCCGCGAGCGAGTTGATCTTCTCGACCGCTCGGTCGATGTATTCTTCCGTACCTTTTCCCGGTACTCGCAGGCAATAGAGGCCATCGGGTGCTTCGATGCGATAGACCATGTTGGTCAGCCCGCCCAGGCGTTCAATCCTGCAGGTTTCATGATCGATCCGGGCCAGCAGCGGGACCTGCGCCATGGCCGCATGTGCGGTGGCGATATCTTCCGGTGTCGTCATCTCAGGTCTCCCGCTTGCGTCCGGCAACAGCACCCCAACCCAGATTCCCGGTTGCCGCTGCATCGCACCATAGATGATAGCGCTCAATCGTGTCTTCGACCTCGGCCACACCGGCAATCGCTGCCAGCTGGTCTTTCTTGGCGATGATATCGGCACGGATACGCAGGAACGATGGCAGCACGTGGCGCGTCCAGTCCTCCGAAGCGATGACATCGAAACCAGCCGCATCCAGTGCCTCTCTGTAACTTTCGAGAGACCAGAAGCCCGGCTTCGAGATATCAGCCAGCATGGCGGTGGTTGCAGCATCAGGATCGCCTGCAACGGTGAGATCGGTGATGGCAATCGTACCGCCCAGTTTCACGACCCGGGCCGCCTCAGCGATTGCGGTCGAACGTGCTGTCGAAAAGAGCAGGGCGTCCTGACACCAGTAGACGTCGAAGCTCGCGTCGTCATAGGCAAGCTCTTCGAAGTTGGCGAACTCATAGGAAATCAGGTCCGCGCCCGGTTTGCCTTCTGTCCATTCGACGGATGTTTCGAGTTGGCCGCGCGATATGTTGGTCGCCGTCACACGGCACCCCATCGTTGCGGCCAGAAACCGTGCGGTACCACCGACACCGCACGCAGTTTCCAGAACATGGATGCCGTTGCGTATTTCGGCCAGTTCGGCCAGCCGTTCGGTGGCCTTCACCGCTGCGGGATAAAGCTCTTCATCCTCGCTTTCGAGCAGGCCGGGATGAATCTGGTCGCCCCAGACCTCTAGCATCGCCCGGTACATCGGCGCGTCGTAGCGTGCCGTGATCTCGCGTTGAAACGCTTCGTCGCTCATGATTGCGTGCCTAGCAGAATGTGTAGAGGAACATGTCGGTCTGTTGTGAACTCAATTTTCACCTGGTGGGGCTGCCCGCTGCGTCACGGTGTTGAATGCCACAACGACACGGTCGTCCTGGCCGGTATACGGCAGTGCGGCGTGGCGCATGTATGAAGGGAAAATGACGAGTTGCCCTTCCTTGGGCGGCAGGTCGATCGAGCCATCTTGATAGAGATACTGGGTGGCGTAGTCGCTGTAGTGTACGACGTTGGGACGCGGCTCATAAAAGCGATTGCAGCCATTCATCTTGGCCGCGTCCGCTTCACCCGGGTCGATGTAATAGATACCGCACCAGGAACACATTGGGTGGGCATGAACATCATGGTAACCGCCGGACCGTGTGATATGGCACCAGGATTCCACGGCCCTTACCTGGACTCGTGCGTCAGGCGACCAGAGGTCGGCGTTGACTGTTGCGCCCACACGATGCACAGAAGCAAGACAGTAGTCGCGCAACTGACGGACGGCCTCGTTTTCGTGTTGAAAGAAATTGAACTTGCTTTCGAACATGTTGCCTTTGGCGCCGGACGCAACGGTGCTCTGTTCTTGTCCGGAATTTTCGAGTGCGTAGCAGTGGTCAACCAGACCCTGTTTGACCTCGTGGTGGCGCGGATTATCGAACACGAAAATCCGGGTGGCCCAACGCGTGATGGTTCGCATGTCATCCATGGAGTTGTTCTCAAACGCCATTGTGGCCTCTTCTGCTAGATTGTCCGATCAGCGCGACTGAATGGCAAATAACATGACGCCCGAAAACAGTGAACTTCTCCGGTTGGCGTCAGACCCGAACCTCTATATCTCGCGATTGTCCTTTCGGGAGGAATTCGGGATTGTACGGCAGGTTCATGAAGAGACCTACTTGAACTCCCCATTCATGGACGACATGCGGATGATCGGCGTCGAACCCGGTGAGGAACGTTACTCGTTAAGCCAGTTGATCGAAGCGACCGGGGAACCAAAGCCTTCGCTGTGGCTGTTCCATATCGGGCATACCGGATCGACAGCCCTTTCACGTGCCTTGTCTGCATCGTCATCACTTCTTCCGGTGCGCGAACCCCAAATTTTGAACCTTTAGTCATTCCAGACCAAAGCACGCTTTCGCACCGGCCTTTCTGCTGAAAAACTGCAGATCTGGCGGGGATTTGTTCTGGCCCACCTGTCGCGCAGCTATCGCAATAGTCAACGGGCCTCGATCAAACCGACGAGCATTGCCAACAACCTGATGGCCCCTGTTTTGTCACAAGACGTCGGCAATCGGATAGTCTTCGTCATTTCGGATTTTGACCATTTCGTCGCACAGATGTGCAAATACGCAGCCGAGCTGCTCCAGTTTCACAAGCAAAACATGCATCTGAATGCCGAGGCATTGCTGGCCGGAGATGCGGCCAGGTTTCCTGTCACGTCGCACGGTGAGTTGGCGGCCTTGACCTGGTGTGTCCATGGCCATTTCGCATGGCGTGCAAGGCAGGAGGCGCCAGATCGCTTCGACATCGTCGATTTTGATCAGTTGATGCAGAGCCCCAGGATTGTTTTGTCGAACCTGGCCGAACGAGTCGGGATCGACGATTTTACGTCTGAAGACGCAGAGGCGCTTCTGGTCAGCAATGCAAAAGATACGTCCAGGAGACACAGCGCCCGGGATCGGAGCCAGGAACTGTCGTCCATGCAAATCCTCCATAGCGAAGAAATCGCCAGGGGACGGCGTTGGCTGGAGAGGTTCTGTCAGGACCAGCCGTTTAGCCTGGCAAGTGACTTTGCTGCCTGAATTGGATCGCAGAATGCCGTGCCCGAATACTCGTCAGGCGCGTCAGTCCTACTTTCTCCAAGCAAGGAGCCATTCAGCCACCATGGCCGGGCGCTCCATGCCTTCGATCTCGATATGCACGTCTATTGGAATGATGGTGATCTCACCACGTTCGCTGGCCCCTTCACCTGCAGTCCTGAAGTGCCCTCTGATGCGCGCGCCCAGGGGGATAGGTTCGATCAGGCGCATCCGGTTGAAGCCGTAATTGAGGCCGTAACCTTCTTCAAGAACAGCGCCTGATGTTTCAACGTTCATGGAATTCGCCATCAGATGTGCCAACAGGGACATAGTCAGAAACCCGTGGGCATGCGGTTGCCCGTCGATTTCCATGGCCACGGGGTCGAGCGTCACATCGGCGAAGGTCTGGTTCATGGCCACATCGAGCGTGACCCAGTCGGAAACGCCCAGTTCAGAGCCGGGTAGAAGCAGCTGCTCCGCTCTGCTCATCTTGGTTTCAGCAGGGTCGCTCATTAGGTGTTCCAACCGTGTGTTCGTCAGCGCCAAACCTTGTCAATGCGATCAAAGGCGCCAATCGTGAGGTCCTCGACGGCTTCGGTCAGCTTTGGCTTCGAGACTTTGTCGTTGCCTGCGGTCATCGGGAATGCGTCGACATAGGCAAGGTAGCGGGGAAGCTTGAATGCGGCGAGGTTTTCGGCGCAGTGAGCAAGAATTTGCGAAGGCGTGAGGTCATCGCGGCCCAGGCCTGGCCCAAGCTGGACATAGGCCTTAACCTCCTCGCCGCGTATCGCATCGGGCACGGAAATCACGGCCGCCATCAGAACGCCCGGGAGGCTGCTTAAACATCCTTCGACCTCTGCCGCGGAGATGTTCTCGCCCGAGCGTTTGATCATGTCCTTCATGCGCCCGACCAGATAATACCCGCCATCGGCTTCACGACGCATGAGATCGCCGGTGCGAAACCACTTCCCCCGGAAGCTGTCCCTGTTTGCGGCTGTCTTGTGATAGTAGCCATGGAGGTGACCGGGGCCCGCCGTCCAGACTTCACCAATCTCGCCATCGGCGACATCATTCCCGTCGTCACCGACGATTCTGATTTCCCGCCAGGGCGCCGGAACACCTACTGAACCACGTACCGCCAGGTCAGGTCGGTCGACCGGGACATAAAGGCAAACGCCGTTTTCGGTCATGGCATAGGAATCCCTGGCGATCACGTCGTAGCGCTCCTCCAGCCGCTGAAGCCCGTCACTGTGGAAGTACCAGGCATGAACCCATTTCAGGCTGGCGCAGACTTCTGGCGGGTAATCCTCCATCACGTGGACGGCTGGGACGGGAAAAGCGCAATAGTCGATTTGATAGCGCTGCACCCAATCGAAGAACTTCGAGATGCTCGGTCGCTTGGGGCAATAGATCGTCGCGTTTGTGAGCAGGGATGCGATCATGATAGCATTGCCCTGGATGTAGAACATCGGCTCGTAGATCAAGCTGTTTCGCGGTGTGTGGCCGTCCTGGCAGATCAGCGCAGATGTCGCGATTTGCAGCCAGTAGCGGTGATCCAGCATGCAGCCTTTGGGGAAGCCGGTTGTGCCCGAGCTGTAGATGATCGCAATCACATCATCGCTTGTTACACCCGCCCTTGGTTCGCGCGACAGTGCGGCGCAGGCCAGGAGCGTCTCCCAGGCGACATGGGCTGCGCCAACACCCGAATCATCGTTGCACACAATGATATTGCTGTCGGGCAGTCGTTCGCTCCGCATTTCCATAGCCTCAAGTGAGGACAGGGCCTCAGCATCGATCACCAGAAAGTCGACATCGGCATCGTTGAGCGCATAGTCGAGTTCCCGGCCCGTGAATTTCGGATTGAGCTGCACCGTGACCGCTCCGATCCAGGCAATCGCGAACCAGGTGACGGGGAATTCGATAACATTGGGCATCATCAAGGCAACATGGGTTCCCTTGCGCACACCCAGTTCGAGCAAGCCGCCCGCTACCCGACGGACCTGATCATCCAGTTCGCTGTAACTGACTGTGATACCGTGATCGAAGAACACAAAAGCTTCGCGCTCTGGGGTCTGGTCGACGCGCTCACGCAGCATGTGGGGGATGGTCGCTGGCATGGCAGCGTCCAGGGCCGCAATGTCCAGAGATGCTAAGTTGCCGTCCACAAATAAGCTCCGTGGTCCAAAGCGGGGAACAGCCTAGTGGCTCGAAGTTATTCTGACATGTCATGGTTTAAGCGGGCAAGCGCGTGCCCGGCGGCCATTAATCAATCAGGGGGCCAGCGGTTTCCGGTTGACCCCCTGATCATGTTGGCTCCGCGAGTAGGACTCGAACCTACGACCCGCTGGTTAACAGCCAGCTGCTCTACCAACTGAGCTATCGCGGATCAGTGGTAAAACCGGCTTATAAGGATGCGTCCAGCGCTCGTCAACGGGACTCAGTCGCGCGTGTAAAGTGCCTCTTCGGTCACCACGAAATCTATCCTGTCGTCGGCAAGTGCGCGCAGGCAGTGATCCGGGGTATCGACGATCGGTTCTTCGTGCACGTTGAATGAGGTGTTGATCAGCACAGGCAGCCCGGTTTCGCGCTCAAAACCGTCAAGAATGTCGTGGTAGAGCGGGTTGTCATCACGACGGATGACCTGTGGTCGCGCGGTGCCGTCGACATGGACCACGGCGGGAATGCGATCCTGCCAAGCAGGGTTCACGGCGCAGGTGATGGTCATGAACCGGCAGGCATAGGCATTGAGGTCAGAGACTTCAAAGACCTCGCCGGCACGCTCTTCCTTCACCACCGGCGCGAACGGCATGAATTCGCTGCGTTCCAGGCGCTGGTTGAGGGTGTCGTTGATTGCGTGATCGGCAGGACTTCCCAGGATCGTGCGCGCGCCCAGAGCGCGGGGGCCGAATTCCATGCGCTGGCTGTAGATCGCTCCGGCCTTGCCGCCCGCGATGTGTTGCACGGCAGCCTCGGCGGGATTGCCGCCATGGCGTGTGATGCCGGGCGCTGCCTTCAACGCCCCATCGATCGCAGCATTGTGGTCACGGCCAAGGTAGACATCATCCAGCCTGTGGCGATTACTCAGCCAGGTTTCCATGCCGTCGCTCGCCATCATGGCGTCCAGACAGGCGCCGACACACAGGCCGTCATCGGCCATGGCGGGGAAGACAAAGACCTCATCGACATCGGTTTTTTCGGCAAGCAGGCGGTTGAGGCGGACATTGGCAAAGACACCGCCGGCCAGCCCCAGATGCCGTGCGCCACTGCGCTGCAGCATGCGCCGGACCGAACCCAGCATGGTCTGTTCCAGCAGGGCCTGGATCGAGGCTGCCATCTCTTCATGGCTTGATCGCTCTGCCAGGCCGAACAGGAAAATCTTCATGGCGCTGTAGGTCGTGAAGTCGGAGAGAATTTCGCCGGTGTCGGTCACCATGAAGTGCCGCATCATCTCGTCGAGATGGACCGGTTCGCCAAGGGCCGCCAGGCCGGTGAGCTTGCCTTCATGGCGATTCATCTTCCAGCCCAGCGCCTGGGTGCAGAAGCCATAGGCCATGCCCAGGCTGTCGATCCGGTTGGTCGCGAGCAGTTCATCATCGCCGCCAAACAGGGTCTCGATTTTGCCATCGCGGAAGGCGCGCATGGAATACTGCACATTGTCGCCGCCGCCATCGGCTGTGTAGAGCAAGGCGTCGTCCCAATCGGTGTAGAACAGCGTTGGGAGCGCGTGGCACAGGTGATGGTTGGAGAAATGCAGGCCGGTATCTGCCCCGAATCCATAGGTCTCGAGAAACCGTTCGCGATCCAGAATCGAGAGGGGATCGAGAGTCCCCGCCCGTGCCATCTCGAGCGCCATAAAGCGCAGTTTCTGTCGCCCGAGTGCTTCCCTGATTTTGCCCTCAACCGCTCTGCGGCCGCGAAAATGGCTGTAACAG
>JABIUG010000048.1 GCA_018700655.1 Rhodospirillaceae bacterium
CCAAGCAACGTTCCGGTCCGCGCCTTTTCAGCCTGATACCTAACTTTGTTAAATCTTTGTAAATCGTGTCAAAAATGCACCAGCACTTTTGATCGAGGCGACCGATTCTGGCACATCTGGGACCATATGGTGCCAGACATGCGGGGTGCCTTCGCCAGCCAGTTCAAGCACAGGCGCGTTCCCAGCTTCCTCCAGCGCCGCCGCCAGGCTCACCGCGTCATCGTAGAGCAGTTCGGTGCGACTCGCCTGAATCAGAAATGGCGGCAGCCCATGAAACGATCCATGGATCGGTGCTGCCAGTACATCGCGCCGATTGCCATCCGGCCCCAGATAACCTTCCACAAACATATCGAGCTCACCAGGCGTCAGAAAGGCATCGCGCTCGGGATCACCGCTGCGCCATGTGCCGGTGCCTTCCATATCCGTCCACGGCGAGATCGCAACCACACAGGCAGGCAACGCCAGACCACGGTCGCGTGCGGCCTGGCTCACGACAAAAACCAGCCCACCACCAGTTGAGTCACCTGCAAACCCGGTACGCGCGGGATCGAGCCCCTGCTCTAGTGCCGCCTTCCATGCCTGGATGCAGTCTTCGGCGGGCACAGGGAACGGGTGCTCCGGCGAAAGCCGATAGAGTGGAAAGAGAACAGGACAACCTGCTTCAACGGCCAGGTGCGTGACAATCATCGCGTGACTCTTCTGCGAACCGATGCAGTAGCCGCCGCCATGCATGTAGAAGATCGCGCGACTTTCATCGGCTCCCGGTGGGATGTAACGAAGCCCCGGCACACCGCCCAGATCGATTTCTTCGCACCGGACCTCGGGTAAACCGGGGAAAACCTCCGACAGGCTGTCATAGGCCTCGCGCCGCTCTTGCCAGGTCGCTTCGGCCGGCAGTGCACCCTCGCTAAGCAGGACGAGGTTGGCCTTCATGGCATCGCTTAACATGTCGACCTCACGTGGTGTGTTGTTGGACAAAGGCCGCGATCCGTCCAAGCGCCGCCGTCGCCTCGGGGACCAGTGGGACAAAGTGGTGCCAGACATGCGGCGCCCCCTCCTCGATCTCCAGGGTCACATCGATACCGGCCTGCCGGGCCCGTTCGGCAAAGAGCGTCGAATCACTCAGCAGGATCTCGGCCGTGCCGACCTGGATCAGCATCGCAGGAAGACCTGATAGCTCCGCAAACATCGGCGAGGCAAGCGGAGACCTGGCATCACCGCCGGCCATGTAGTCGCGTGTCATGCGGTGCAACGAGCTGATCGTTACCATGGGATCGATCGCTTCGTCGGCCTCGGCCCAACCGGTCTCGCCGATCAGGTCCATCCAGGGTGAGATCGGTACGGCACAGGCCGGCAGACTGTCTCCTGCATCGCGCAAGGCAAGCAAGCAGGCAACGGTCAAGCCACCGCCCGCGGAGTCTCCAGCGATTGCAATGCGCGACGGTGACAATCCGCCCGCAACCAGGGCCCTGAAGGCCGACACCACGTCATCGACAGCAGCCGGAAAGGGATGTTCAGGCGCCAGACGGTAGTCGAGCGCGTAGACCGGACATTGAGATGCCAGAGCCAAACGCGATGTGATCGCTTCATGGCTGCCCAGGCCGCCGATGGTGTACCCCCCACCGTGAAGATAAAGCACGGCGCGTTTCTCATCGGCCCCGGGGCCGGAAAAACACAGGGTCGGCACGCCACCCAGATTCAGGGCTTTCGCCTCCGCTGCAGGGTCTGCGGGAAAAAGCGTGGCGTTCTGCTCATAGTCTTCGCGCATCTGCGTCCAGCTCGGATCGGGAAGAGTTGCAGCCTTCGTTTTTTCTTCTTCGAGCTGATCGTTCATCTGCTGCATTTCGGGACTTGGCATGGCTTCTCCGTGTGCGTTTTCGTTTGCGAAGATCAGTCGGCCATCACGGCGCCAAGCGCCATTGCGGCCGCGGCATAAATCGGGTCCACGACACCAAGTCCGCTGGCCTTCTCGATATCGTTCTTATAGGGCGTCATGCCGGCGCATCCGGTAATCAGGACCTCGGCACCCTTCTGGCGAAGTCTGATCGATGCTTCACACAGGGCCGCACGTGACGGTTTCGGATCATCCAGTCCGGTCACGGTGATCCCGATCGGCTCGATCCCGGCGATACGCGCATCGACACCGAGCGTGCGCATGTAGCGCATGCCGACATTGATGTCCTCTTCGAGGTTGGTCAGAATCCCGACCTTCTCGCCACTGTTGAGCGCGGTCGTGATGCCTGCCTGACAGATGCCGAAGACCGGTTTGCTTGTCGTTTCCCTGGCCGAACCCAACCCGGGATCGCCGAAGCAGCCGATGATGAACGCATCCGACGTGTTGTCTTCGCGCTGGATCAGGTCGCATAACGGAAGGATCACCTCATTGATGTGGCGTTGGGTCTCGATCCCCCGGGGCGCTCCATCAAGTGTCGTGCATTCAATCTGCGGGCCGTCCGCAAAACGCAGCGGCTCGACCACGCGATCAAGCGCAGCCGTCACACCGCGATTGCTGTTGGGATTGATCACCAGAATTCGACCTGTCATCGCCACCACCCTCTCTCTTCGCCAGAAGATCGCATGATGACGGCGCGAATCCCAAGAACTTCTCCAGCGCAAACAAAGCCGGAGTTATGCCTGGCCGGTCAAAAGACTAGAGTTTCTGGCGCAAGCCCACGGTGAGGAAATTCGAGCCGTCCCAAACTCCCCCGAGTGCCCCGAGGACACCGGAGCGATGCTGCAGCCGGAAGAGGAGCATGGTGTCGGGAAGGCTCCATAGCGTGGTGGTCAGCTCCAGATTGAACTGATTGAGCAGCTTCGAGCGATCATCAGGATTGTCCTGAGCCTCGATCGCCGGGTAAATCGTTGTGTAACTGGGCCCGACCCCGACCGCGAACGTCGTGCTGATGAAACCGTTCCAGGGAAATTCGTGCCAGCGCAGGTAAACCGCCGCACCGACCTCATGATATTCCTCGCGGTCATAGTGGTAGCCATACAATAGCTCACCATCGATGCTGAACTGATCGCGAAACCAGACAATCTCGCGTGAGCCCGAGACCGTGACCAGCTTGTCGCCGGATCCGTCGTAGTCAAAGAGGTTGCTGACAGTCTCGCTGAAGGTTCTTTCAGTCCCTTCGCCGGCCATAACAGCGACGCCGTAGATGCTGTCGTGTTTGTCCTCGGCCCATTCCCAGCCTGAGCCATCGAAGACCCACCAGCCATCACCCGACTGCTCATCTGTTTGTGCGGCAACCGGCGTGGCGGCAAGGCTCCACGACAGGAAACACATGATGAATGCAGCAGACCCGGAAAGAGAACGGCAGAAAGGCATGGGACCTGACTTTCAATGAGAACCAAAAATCACCGCTTTTACTAACGATATCGCAACCAAAGGACAGGAATGATCTCCCCTCTTGGTTCCGACCGTGACAAACTCTTACAACAGTAGAGGGAAAAGCACCATGTCCCGTTCGATGAGAGTTGCCGCCGCGCAGCTCGGGCCGATTGCCCGCGACGAAAGCCGCGAGCAGGTCGTGAAACGCCTGCTTGAACTGATGCACGAGGCCGCCGACTGGGGTGTCGACGTGATCGTCTACCCCGAACTTGCGCTCACCACCTTCTTTCCACGCTGGGCCATCGAGGACGATGCCGAGATAGACAGTTGGTTCGAGGCCGAAATGCCCAATGTGGCTACTCAACCCCTGTTCGACGAGGCCAAGCGGCTCGGGATCGGTTTCCATCTGGGCTATGGCGAGATCGCCTGGCAGGACAACGTCAAACATCGTTTCAATACAGCGATCATCGTCGACAAGTCAGGCGAGATCGTCGGCAAGTTCCGCAAGATCCATATCCCCGGCCACCACGAGGTGCTCGACCGCCCCGGCCAACATCTCGAAAAGAAGTATTTCGAGGTCGGCGATCTGGGATTCCCCGTCTATCAGGCCTTTGGTGCGTCGTGCGGCATGGCAATCTGCAACGACCGGCGCTGGCCCGAAACCTGGCGCGTCATGGGCCTGCAGGGCGTCGAGATGGTATTCTGTGGCTACAACACCCCGGTCGGCCTGGGTGACCCATATGACATTGATGCCCTCTCACTGTTCCACAACCAGCTCGCGTTCCAGGCCGGCTGCCATCAGAACGCGACCTGGGCAGTGGGTGTCGCCAAGGCGGGCTGCGAGGAAGGGTTCAATATGATCGGCCAGAGCATGATCGTTGCTCCAACGGGTGAAATTGTCGCCATGTGCAACACGATCGAGGACGAACTGATCGTCCACAAGTGTGATCTAAGCCGTGGTAGCGAATACAAACGCGACCTCTTCAACTTTGCCCACCATCGGCGCCCGGAACATTACGGCCTGATCGTCGAGCGCACCGGTGCGGAACCACCCAGGGATGGCTGAACCTTCGTTCCGCGAAGCAACCGAAGATGATCTGGCCGCCATTGTCGACCTCCTGGCCGACGATGTGTTGGGCAAAGGACGTGAAGACCCATAGGCTGGAATCGACGGACGTTACCTTTCGGCATTTCGGGCCATCGCTGACAATCCCGATCAGATGCAGACCGTCGCAGTGCTCGACGGCGAAGTCGTCGGCTGCATGCAGCTGAGTTTCCTGCCGGGGCTTTCGTTTCACGGCTCGTGGCGCGGCCATATCGAGAGTGTGCGGGCTGTCGGGGCACAGGCATTGGGCGAAAGTACATGGCCTGGGCGATTGAAGTGTTTCGGAAGCGCGGCTGCGTTCTTGTGCAGCTCAACACCCACAAATCACGCGTTGATGCCGTGCGGTTCTATGAAACGCTCGGTTTCGAGGCGACCCACGAAGGTTTCAAGCTGGCGCTCTAGCTGCCTGCCACGATCGGACCGATCTTGCTCTGGTCGAAATTGGCACCGCACACCAGGATGACGTTGGTCTGGCCCGCGAACGCCGCCTCGTCCGAGAGATACGCCGCGTAAGCCAGCGCCGCTGCACCTTCGACAATCATCTTGTCGGTCCAGGCCATCCGGTGAAGCGCGTCCCCGATCTCTTTTTCGGTGCAATGTATCACGCGATCGATCACCTCGATCGAAAGCGGCAAGGTGCGCGAGTCTTCGTCGATGCCTCCCGCACAGCCATCGGCCAGCGTGTCGAAATGTTCGGTCTCGACGATGCGGCCGGCTTCCATGCAGGCTGCAAGCGCCGCAGAATTTGTCGCACTTACGCCGATGATGCGTGTCGCGGGTGAATGCGTTTTCAGAACCGAACCGATGCCCGAGATCAACCCGCCACCGCCCATCGAGATGAACACGTTGTCGATCGCCAGAAGCTGCTCCAGCAGTTCCAGGCCAATGGTACCCTGTCCTGCCATGACGGTCGGGTCGTTGTAGGGCGAGACATAGGTAAAACTGCCGTCGGCCGCCAGGGACTTGGCATGGACCTCGCAGAGGCTCGAGTCCATGCTGTGGAGGATCGTTCGCACGCCGTAACCTTCGATCAGGGCGAGCTTGGCCTTCGTTACGTTCTCGGGCAACACGACGGTGAGATCGTGACCGGTGGTCATGGCGGCATGACAGCAGGCGATACCGTGATTGCCCGACGACGCCGTGATCACCGGCTTGTCGGTCGGCAGCATCGAGAGCTTGGACATGGCCCCGCGCAGTTTGAAGGAACCGGTATGCTGAAAATTCTCGCACTTCAGGATCAAGCCGGATTCTGATGCTGGTTGTGCCCGAGAGCGCAGGCATGACGTCTCCAGAACCACATCCATGATGCGTTCCCGCGCCTTGATTGATTCGGCGGCGATGGAGAGAACGGTTTCGGAAGGCGTCATGGTCAAGTCTCCAGAAATGGCGGTTACGGCTGGCCCTGGTGCAAGGTCCAGTGTTCCGGGAACTCGATCCAGTCGTATTTATGCTCAACCCAGAGCGCGTTGCTCGGCGAAGGGAACGACGGATCACTGAAACAGTCTGCCGCGATGCCGACCATACCCGGCAGGGAACCGGCGTGGAAATAGACCGACGTGCCGCAGTTCGTGCAGAAATAGGTGGTGAAGGTCTTGCCGTTGTCGGTCGGACGCTCGAAGGCCTTGAACGGCCCTTTGACGGATTCCTCCTGGGGACCCTTGAAGTAGGCCCCTACCCCGAACACGCTTCCGGTGCGGGTCTGGCAGACTTGGCAATTGCAGGCCACAACGAAGGCCGGGTCACCTTCCAGCGTGATGTTGCATTGTTCGCAAGTACAGCTGGCCGTGCGTTCCATATCGATCTCCGAGGTCTATCGCGGAGTTTAGGGCACCCAGCTGAAAGAACCATCGCTCTTGACCGGCGAGAACGGATTCCAGGCAAACAGGTATCACGCTATACCTGCCCGTCTCTCAGGACTGCGAGATGCCCAACATTCGAACCACGTACTGAGAGAACTCCCAGTTCGTCGCTTCCCAGGGGTGAAGCGGGGCGCGGTTGCCGGTGCCGGCACGCATACCTTTCTGGATGCCCTCGATGACGGAGATGTCCTCGTTGAAAAACGCCTTGCAGCCATGCCACGCCTCGGCTGCGACGTTCTCGGGCACAGTCCCGCTTTCGTCCGGCATCAACGCCAGGCTGACACGAACGCGCAGGCTGTGGGGCCCGGTCGGCATGACCGAGAGCCAGAGAGCGTTCCCCGGATCCATGGCGAGCGCCATGGCGGGATAGATGCAGATCAAGTTGCCCGGTGTCGTGCCGTTGGCGCGCAGACCCATCGCCCGGGCTCTCTCCAATCCGCCCGGCGCGCTCGATTGCATGGTGTGGTGGTTGAAACCCCGGCCACCCGGCAATACCTCGGTCGTGGCAGTGGGCGTGGTATCTTCCAGCGTTACCTTGTGCACGCAGAACACGTGATAGCTCTCGCAGAAGTTCTCCACGAGGATCTTCCAGTTGCATGCGATCTCGATGTCCTCGGTTCGCACGACCTTGAGGTCGGCCATCCCGTGCGGTGCGGCCCTGCCCTCAAGATCGGCGAGATCGTCGGCCAGAGGCGTTGCGTCATCGTCCAGGTTGACGAATACAAACCCCTGCCAGATTTCAAGCCGAAGTTCCTTCAGCCGGATGTCACGCAGGGCTGCCTTGTCCATGTGCGGCGCGCCCATCAGCTTGCCGCTCAGGTCGTAGGTCCAGGCGTGATACGGGCAACGGAACATGGTGCAGGTTCCGCTGCCCTGCGCGATGATCGCCGAGCGGTGCGGGCACACATTGGAAAATGCCCGTAACGCTTGGTCACGTCCCCGAACGACCAGAACCGGATGGTCCACGATCTCGGCTGTCACATAGTCTCC
>JABIUG010000401.1 GCA_018700655.1 Rhodospirillaceae bacterium
CTCTTCAGCCTGCGCTATGTGCCGGAGACCAAAGGACTGCCCCTGGAAGAGATCGAACGGCGCCTGGAAAGCGGCAACCTGATGCGCCCGTCGGGAGCCTGACGGTCACCCTTCTTCGTGGAGCAGCCTGATGTAGGTCTCGTAGCGGATCTGCGCGATCTCGCCGGCAGCAACGGCAGCCTGAACCCCGCAGCCCGGCTCATGGTCATGGGTGCAATTGCGGAATTTACAGGTATCGGACCGTTCGCTGACTTCCGGGAAGAGTTCACCCAGTTCCTCGGCTGGAATCCCGGCCATCGAAAGGGAGCGAATCCCGGGCGTGTCGATGATCGCCGTGGAGTCGTTCAGGCGATAGAGCGACGAACGCGAGGTCGTATGGCGACCCTGTCCGCGTTTGCCGCCAACCTCACCAACCGCCGCCGCGGCTTCATCGTCCAGCGCGTTGACCAGCGATGACTTTCCCACCCCGCTGTGACCGGTGAAGATCACGGTCTTGCCTTCGATCAGCGCCCGCAGTTGATCGAGTCCGGCGCCGGTCTTGGCCGAGACCTCGACAAACTGGATACCAAGCGCGTGGTAGGCCGCCAGGTCGGGCAGTTCGACCCCCAGATCACATTTGTTGATGGCAACGGCGACATCGAGCCCTCCGCGCTGGGCCAGCACCATGTAGCGGTCGATGAAACGAGGATGAAAGGGCGGTTTGGCCACCGCGGCCACGACCACCGCGGTATCGACATTCGCCGCCAGGACATGCTCATGCGCGCCGTCGCGCGTCCGCCTGGTGTTGTCCTGGCGCAACCGGGCAAACACCGTTCGGCGTGGCAGAACATGATCGAGCGTGGGCGGATCGTTGGGCTGGTTGGGTGCTGTCACGACAACACGATCACCGACCACGGGATAGGGATCCGTGCCCGGAAGCGGTGAGCAACGCACGGCCTCGCCGTCGATCTCAACGGTCACCCGGATACCGTGGACCTCGATCACCACATGACCTTCTTCAGATGTCATCACGGCCGAAACTTCTCTGGCCAGCCGCCAAGCAGGACATAGGTGACCGGCGTCGCCAGGCCGACAAAGGCAAAGACCGATGCAAACGCCAGGGACACTTCCCCGCCCAGAAGACCGACGGCAAGCCCTGCCCCGCCCCAGCCGCCGAATTGCAGGAAGCCCAGCATGGCCGAGGCCAGGCCTGCATGATCGGGATAACGGTTGATTGCGGCTGCCATGGCATTGGGAACCAGTATGCCCATCCCCACGAAGAACACCACGGTTGGTCCCATGATCGTCACCACAGAGAGTTCGCCCGCAAGGATCAGGAGCAACAACAAACCCCCGCCCAGCGCATTCATCGCTCCCCCTATCACGATCATCGCTTGCATGGTGAAGGCCTTGCCGGTGAAGCGTGACGCGATGGCGCTGCCGACAGCAAAACTACCGACATTGGCGATCGAAAACATGCCGAAAACGGGCTCTGGAATCTCCAGGAGCCGGATGAAGATAAAAGGCGCGCCGGCCAGATAGGCGCCCAGCCCCGAAAGGCTGAACAGGACAGCAAGGCTGTAGGCCATAAACAGCCGGTCTCTGAGGAGACTGAGATAAACCGAAACAATGCGTCCGATCCGGAACGGCTGACGACGCGACACCGGCAGGGTCTCGACCAGTTGGCGCTGGGTCAGAACCACCGCGACCAGGCCCAGCCCGGCCAACACGGCGAAGACACCGCGCCAGCCGACCGTGACCTGGATGAAACCACCCAGGGTCGGCCCCAGCGCCGGCGCAACCGCCATCACCATGCCGATCGCAGCCAGGGCACGTGCGGCTTCCTCTCCGGAATGAACATCACGCACCACTGCCCGGCTCACGACCACCGGCACACAGGCGCCGACACCCTGGGCGACCCGCGCAGCAATCAGAATGCCCAGGCTCGGAGCAAAAGCGCAAAGGAGCGATGACAGCAGGAACACGACATTGCCGACCTGGATGCAGATCTTGCGGCCGAAATGATCCGACAGCGGCCCGACCACGAGCTGGGCACAGGCGACGGTCAGGATAAACAGGCTGAAGGTGAGCTTGACCCGGTCATCGCTGGCCACAAAATAATCGGCTATCGCGGGCATCGACGGCACGACAAGCCCGACCGGAAGCTGGCCCATACCGGTCAGCATGGCCATCAACACGATCAGACGCGTCGTGCTCAATGCGGGCTCGCGTTCGTGGTGTTAGTCGTAGCGGCTGGCGAGAACCGCAAGAACAATCAATCACCAGCGTTCGTGGTGTCGAACCGGTAACGGAACGGGCAGTGGGAGCCACCCTTCATCATGGTGTCTTTCCGGGTCATCTCGACCGCGGGAACCGACAGGTCGGCGATGTGGTCATCCATCTCGCAAACCAGCATCGTTCCCAATTCCGGCTCACCCAGTTGCCGGAAAAACTCGGCATAACGGCAGCCGGTTATGTTGAATTCGTAGACCGTTTCGTCATTCTTAAGGGTGTCATACGCGACATCAACCTCATACATGGCTTCCAGCGCATCAGAGTGGCTGGCAAAATCCTTGAGAAGGTCGCCGGACCCGGTGGCCAGCAATGTCGCGGCCCAGTCTTTCATGCTCTCCCGGATCACCGGATAGATCAGGGCATTTGCCTCTTCTTCACCGAGCTTTTCGCGCAAACGCTTCAGCAATGGCACCAACACTTCAACCTGCGCATGCACCCGTCGCATATCGGGCGTCGTCGTTTCTTCGCCCTGGTTCATGGCTGTCCCCCCTCGAACTTCACAGACATCCAGTCTAGCGGAGACAAGCCAACAGCCAAAACGCCGACTGCCGCAGCCATTACCGCTCCAGGGGTTTGTACTTGATCCGGTGGGGCTGGTCGGCAGCGGCACCCATGCGACGTTTGCGGTCTTCCTCATAGGCTTCGTAGTTGCCCTGAAACCACTCGACATGGCTGTCGCCTTCGAAGGCCAGGATGTGGGTCGCGACGCGGTCGAGGAACCAGCGATCATGGCTGATGACCAGAGCGCAACCGGCGAATTCCATCAGGGCGTCTTCCAGGGCGCGCAGAGTATCGACATCGAGATCATTCGACGGCTCATCGAGCAGCAGCACGTTGGCGCCCGATTTCAACATCTTGGCCAGATGTACCCGGTTGCGTTCACCGCCCGAAAGCTGACCAACCTTCTGCTGCTGGTCGGCACCGCGGAAACCGAACCCGCCGACATAGGCGCGGCTGGGAACTTCGCGCTTGCCCATGATCACGATATCGGCGCCGCCGGAGATGTCCTCCCAGACGGTCTTGTTGCTTTCCAGACTGTCACGGGTCTGGTCGATGTAACCCATCACCACGGTCTCGCCGACTTTCAAGGCGCCATCGCTCGGCTCTTCCTGCCCGGTCAACATCTTGAACAGGGTCGTCTTGCCCGCACCGTTGGGCCCGACGATGCCGACAATGCCGGCCTGGGGAATTTTGAAGTTGAGATCGTCGATCAACTGGCGGTCGCCAAAGACCTTCTGCAGGTGATCTGCCTCGATCACGAGATCGCCCAACCGTGGCCCCGGCGGGATCACGATACGTCCGCGTGCCGGGCCTTCGGCCTGCTTCTGGCTTTCGGCCAGCAGATCCTCATAGGCCGCCAGACGGGCCTTGCCCTTGGACTGGCGCGCGCGGGGTGACTCACGGACCCATTCCAGCTCGCGCTGCAACGCCCGCTGCTGGGCCTTGGCCTCGCTGCCTTCCTGGGCCAGGCGCTTCTGCTTCTGCTCAAGCCAGCCCGAATAGTTGCCTTCATAGGGAATGCCGCGACCGCGATCGAGCTCCAGGATCCAGCCCGCGACATTGTCGAGGAAGTAACGATCATGGGTAATCGCCACAACCGTGCCTTCATAACTCTCCAGGAACCGTTCCAGCCAGGCGACGGATTCGGCGTCGAGATGGTTGGTCGGCTCATCGAGCAGCAGCATGTCGGGCTTCTGCAGCAACAGGCGA
>JABIUG010000402.1 GCA_018700655.1 Rhodospirillaceae bacterium
CGAGGTCATGGGCAAGGTCGATGTTCTGCTCGCACCCCAGGAGGGCAATCCGCTGCTGACCATCACAAATTGCACCGGTCATCCCGCCATCGCCGTGCCGACCGGATTTGCCTGGCGTGACGACGAGGCCTATGGCCCCGCAGCCAAACCTGGCCCGGGTTCCAAGCTGCTGCCGCATTGTTCGGTGCTGTGGGGCCGGCTCTACGATGATGGCCGTATGATCCGTCTGGCCATGGCGCTCGAAGCCGCCATGAACCTGCGTGTCGCGATGCGCCCGCCACTGTTTGACCACTGAAGGATCGCCATGGCCGATAAATCCGTCACGAGCGGCTGCCAGTGTGGCACCATTCGGTATCGGCTGACGGCGCCACCGCTCGAGGTGATGCATTGCCATTGTTCGATGTGCCGCAAGGGCCATGGCGCTCTCTTTGCGACCGCGGGGGTCTATGACAAGGCGGCCGTCGCCATCCAGAGCGGCGAGGAAAGCCTCACCAGGTTCGAGAGTTCACCGGGCAACCATCGCCACTTCATGTTCGTGTTGCGGTGGCCAGCTTTTTCTCACCGTCGGTGATTGGGACCAGCGTATGTTCGTTGTGCTGGGATCGCTTGATGCCGGCCAGCATCCCGGACATGACAGAAAAGTTGAAAAGCATATCTTCTGGGAATCCAGGGTTGGCTGGTACGATCCCGCCAACGACCTGCCTAAAATGGAAGGATACGGAGAACCATGACTGAACCGATCACCGGCGGTTGCCAGTGTGGCGCCGTGCGTTACGAGATCACCGGACCGATGAAGGCCGTGGCGCATTGCCATTGTTCGATGTGCCGTAAGGCGCACGGCGCACTGTTCGTCAGCTTCGGCGCCGTCGACAACAGCAACTTCAAGCTCAGCGGTGAGGAAAACCTTGGCGATTACGAGAGCTCAGAGGGAGGGCATCGCCGGTTCTGCAAGAGCTGCGGCGGCCAGGTCATCATTCATGGCGAGGCGCTGGGCGACGAGACCTTCGTTGCATTGGGAAGCCTCGATGCCGGACAGACGCCGGGCCACGATCCCGCAACCGAAACCCACATCTTCTGGGAGTCCAAGGTCGACTGGTACGACCCGGCCGATGGTCGCAAAACCGTCGAAGGGTATGGTGACTGATATGGCAGCTTCACCCGATCACCCCCTTCATGGCGGCTGTCTGTGTGGTGCAGTGCGCTACGAACTCAGCGCCGAACCCCATGATCTCTACCACTGCCACTGTTCGATCTGCCGCAAGTGCCAGGGCGCGCTTTACCCGGCCTATGCCTCGGTGGTGCGCTCGGGTTTCGTGGTGACGCAGGGCGCCGACAGGCTGTCGACTTTCGATTCCTCGGCAGAACTGCACCGTCATTTCTGTTCGTCCTGTGGTTCCCATGTCTATGGCGAGATGGAAGGCGATCCCGACACCATCAGCTTCTCCGTCGGCACGCTCGACGACGGTGCCGATCCCGGCGGACGCCAGGGCAAGGAGCGCCACATTTTCTGGGGCTCGAGGATGGGCTGGTATGAACCCTCAGACGGCCTGCCCTCGGTCGACGAGTTCTGAGGCCGTATGCCCGGAACACCCGACCATCCGCTTCACGGCGGCTGTCTGTGCGGCGCGGTGCGCTTCAGGATTGATGCTCCAGCCTTCCACACGCACCACTGTCACTGCTCGATATGCCGCAAGTGTCAGGGCGCCCTGTTCCCGACATTCGCCTTCGTGAACCGTCCGGACTTCACGGTCACACAGGGCGCCGATCACCTTGCGACCTATGATTCATCGCCGTCGCTTCACCGTCACTTCTGTCCCACCTGCGGCTCGCACATCTATGCAGACTCAGGTGCAGATTCCGACCATGTCGGATCCTCGGCTGGAACACTCGACGGCGGCGCACATCCCGGCCCCGAGGGTGAGTTCTGCCATATTTTCTGGGAGTCTCGTGCCACATGGTATGAGCCTGATGACACACTTCCACGCTTCAACGAGTACGCAGGCTGACATGACCACAGCACATCCAAAACCCATTGCCGGCGGCTGCCTCTGCGGTGCCGTGCGATTTGAACTCACCGAACCCGCGCATGATGTCTACCATTGCCACTGTTCGATTTTCCGAAAACTACAGGGCGCGCTCTACCCGACCTATGGTGTCGTGGCGCGCACCGGCTTCCGCCTCATGAAGGGCGCAGACAGCCTGACGACCTACGATTCCTCTGGTGAAGTTCACCGGCATTTCTGCAGTACCTGTGGGAGCCACGTCTTCGAAGACACGAACTATCAGCCTGAGAACGTCTGGTTCAGCGTCGGAACGCTGGACGACGGGGCCGACCCGGGAGGTCGTGCGGCAACCGAGCGCCATATCTTCTGGGAGCCGCGTACCGGCTGGTTCGAACCCGGTGACGACCTGCCCAAGGTGATCAAATTCGGCGACAACGGCTGACAACCAAAGGAAAGACGAGCAATGTCGGATGTTCTGGGTGGCGGCTGCATGTGCGGCAAGGTTCACTTTGAGGTGCGCGAGGCCGCAACGGATCTCTATCACTGCCATTGTTCGATGTGCCGAAAGGTGCATGGCACCGTCTTTGCGACCTATGCAGTCGCGCCAAAGACAGGTGTCGTAATCACCAGAGGTGCCGAAAACCTCTCGCGTTTTGATTCATCCCCCGGTGTTAGCCGGTTTTTCTGCCGCACCTGCGGCTGCCAGATCATGATCGATGTCGCCGTACAACCCGATGACCGCTGGTTCATGCCGGGCATTCTCGATGGCGCGGTCCATCCCGGCGCGGCGGCGACCGAACGCCACATCTTTGTCGGCTCCAAACTGCCCTGGCTTCATCTCGACAGCCAACTCCCGCAATCGGAAGACATGTGAGCGCAATCGAGATCTTTCGGCTGAACGAAGCGCCCTATGAGGCCTATGCCGGCCCGCCGGGCCGTGTCGACGTCGCCGACGTCGTGACCACCGCCAGCAGCACGACGATCGCGGCCGGCTTCGTCAAGACCGAGGGTGGCCCCTTCGCCTATCGCTGCGACTACGAAGCAATCTGCATCCCGCTCGACGATCGCATGACCTGGGATACCGGCAACGGTTCCCATCGAACCCAACCAGGCGACGTCATTTGGATTCCCCACGGCGGTAGGGCTTCCTATGCAGCCGAGGGTACGGCCCGGTTCGTTTATGCGACCCATCCCGTGAACTGGCCCGAGCTGGTAGGCTGGAACGCCGGAGAGGACATCAAGGACCTCAGCATGCTCGAAGACATCGGCGAACTAGGAGCCGTGGCACTGCTGGCGCTCGCTGACCCCTCCTTGCCCTGGATGACGGCACAGAGGACCTCGGGAGCCCCGTTCGAACATGCCATCGTGACCCGCCCCCGCATGGGTGCCGCGATGACGACCATGATGCTGCGCACGAAGGAACCGACAGGCTGGAACCTTACTGCCGGCGAGGGGCTTGTTCTGGTCGTGTCGGGTGAGGTCCGGCTTCGCGGCAAAAGCGATTCAGTCGGTGCCGGCGATATGATCTGGAAACCGGGGGATCAGCCGCTGCAGATCGAAACCACCGGGCCTGCCCTCTGCGTTTCAATCTCGGCCCATGCGTCCACGGACGATCACGCCGCTTCGGCGCACTGAAACTTCAAACATGCTCGTTCAGATAAGTCGGGGGAACACCGCACCTGCAGGGTGTTCGCCATGGGCCTTGCTGTCATCGCGGAACGGCGGATCGGATGTCCCGGGATCGGCATTGTAGGTCGCCTCGTCCCCCATCATCAGGAGTGCGGCGGCCCTGCGGCGGGTCGCCAGGGTGTTGGCCGGGGCGCCATGGAGAATTCGCTGGTTGAAGACCACGGCGTCGCCGGGCTCAAGTTCCCACCAGATCGGCTCGAAACTCGAGAACAGGCTTTCTGGATCGGAAACTGGCGCGCGGTTCCAGGAAAGCGCGAGATCGTAATCCGCATCGGGGTCGAAATGGCGCGGGGCGATGATCGGCCCGTCCCGGCGGTGGCTGCCGCGCAGGAAAATCAGAGCGGTGGCCTCCGGAATCGTGTCGAGCGAAACCCAGAAATTGAGGCATTGTTCACCATCGATTCGGGAATAGGAGGCATCTTCGTGCCACGGACTCGGCATCTTTGAGCCGCCATCTTTCACGAAGAGGTTCGAATAATGGAGTGTGACACCGGGCGAACCCATCAGTGCACCGGCCAGCGCCGGTACCCCACTCTCACGGACAAACCAGCGATAGCCGTCCTGGCGCTCGTGAATCTGGAAATCGTAATAGAAAAAGCCCGGCTTGCCCGGCTCACCGATTTTGTAGCCCAGCGGCCCCGGCGCTTCGGCCGAACGATCGACAGCCTCACGTAGGCGTTCCACGCCCGTTTGCGCGATCACCTGACGCAAACAAACAACACCGTCCTCACGATAACTGGCGATGGCTTCAGGCGGCAGGACACCGCCGGACCCCAGCGCGTAGGACGGCGGTGGTTGGGTCGGTTGCGGCAACTGGTTTGCAGCCGTCACATTGAAGACGTCATCGTTCATGAGCGAACCTCGATAGCTCGGACACTAGGCACTCTTGACGTAACTTGACAATTGCGCTTGAAGACCTAACATATATTTCAGAAATTACTGAAATTACAGGTACACCATGAAACTGACACCGACCATGGAACGATTCATCCTTCACTGGGGTGAAATGGGATCGCGCTGGGGGGTCAGCCGTTCGGTCGCACAGGTTCATGCACTGCTCTATATGGCCAAGGAACCGCTCCACGCCGACGACATCACCGACACCCTTTCGATCGCACGGTCCAATGTCAGCATGTGCCTGAAGGAACTCCAGGGCTGGGGTCTGGTCGAGATGGTCCACGCCATGGGCGACCGGCGGGATCACTTCACCGCTGAAAAGGATGTCTGGGAGCTGATGACCAGGATCGTGGCAGGGCGCAAGGAACGCGAGTTCGATCCCCTGCTGGCGACCCTGCAGCGCTGCCGTGACGAAGCCATGGCCGATGACGGTACCGACAAGGAAACCGCACAACGCATCGAGGAGATGCACGACTTCGTACGCGATATGACGAGCTGGTACGACCAGGTGCGCAAACTGCCGCGCCCGGTCATCGCCAAACTGATGTCGATGGGCGCCAAAGTTGCGCGGTTCGTGAGCTAGGAGTTTTTTTGAAATGCTTTTTCAAAATTTCCTGAAACTTCCGACGAACCTTTGGGGCATCCCGACAACACAGGAAGCCCGGCCTACACGCGACACCAGCTATCAGGGCCTGCTCGGCCATCGGGCATGGATGGCGCTTGATCCCGCGATCCGGGAACGCTTCGCCAAGCGGCATGACCACCGGGCATTCTACGGCACCATGCGGCGTGTCGCGCTTTCGCCGGGCGGACGTGTCCTGGCCCTGATCTCACGCCTGTTCGGTTCGTCGCTCTTCCCGGGCACCGGGCGTGATATCGTGACCCTGATCGCCGTCGATGGTGGCGCCGGCGACGCTGCGGGCCACTGGGAACGCAGCTATCTGCTGCCTGCCGGACACCGGTTCACCGTCCACAGCACCAAACGGCTCGACGCCCAAGACGGCCTGCTGGAATGCCTAGGCCGGGGTTTTGTCATGAAGCTCGATCTCCGCGCCGAACATGACGCGCTCCATTTTGTCAGCACGGGCTACGAATGGCGCTGCGGGCCGCTGTGCATTGCACTTCCCGATGCCCTCTCTCCCGGTGCGACCCATGTCGTTCATCGCGAGCTGGGCGGCGGCCGCTTCCGTTTTTCACTCTCGATCACCCACCCCTGGTTCGGTCTGCTGGCCTTCCAGGAAGGCGACTTCTTCGAAAGGGAGGCCTGACATGACCGCCGTCCTGATCCTTGCCACGATCCAGGCCGTGATCGGCGCCTTTGATCTGGTTTTCCACCATGAGGGCACCGAGCGCCTGACCTGGAAACCCTCGGCACGGCGCGAACTGTGGCTCCATGCCATACGCAACGGGCTTTATGCCGTCGTCTTCCTGGTGCTGGCCTGGTTCGAGGCGTGTGGCCTCTGGGCTCTGCTCCTCGCCATCGTGCTGCTCGCCGAAGTCATGATCACGCTGGCCGATTTCGTGGTTGAAGACCGAACCCGCCTGTTGCCCGAAAGCGAACGTGTCATCCACACCGTCCTGGCTGTGAGTTATGGCGCTTTCCTCGCGCTCCTGACACCCCATCTGATCGCCTGGCTGAACCAGCCGGCCGTTTTGGCCGTGGTCCATCGTGGCTGGTGGTCGGCACTCATGACCGTCTTTGCCCTCGGCGTCGCTCTATGGTGCTTGCGCGACGCCAGCCGTGCCCGTGCCGTTGCTTCCCCGGCCGGGCCGGTCGCGCCGCTCGTCACCAAGCACTTCATCGCCCCCCTCAGGGTGCTCGTGACGGGCGGCACAGGTTTCATCGGCACGCATCTGTGCCGGGCACTGGTCGAAGCTGGTCACGATGTCACCGTGCTGACGCGCGATCCGCGCAAGGCGCGCGACCTGCCGACACCGGTCCGGATCGCGACGCGTTGCGACAGCTTCAGCGACGACACCGTGTTCGATGCCGTGGTCAACCTGGCCGGAGCCTCGGTTGCGGGCGGACGCTGGACACCCCGGCGCAAGGCCATCTTGCGCGCCAGCCGAATCGTAACGACCCGTGACGTCGTCGCCCTGATCAGACGCCTGAATCAGCGCCCGCAGGTCTTGGTCTCCGCCTCGGCGATCGGTTTCTACAACACCGACAGTGATGCCGTGATCACCGAAAACAGTCGTTGGGCGCCAGGCTTCGCTCATGAAATGTGCGCCCTGCGGGAGGCAAGCCGCTATGGCGTACGCGTCGTCGAGATGCGCCTTGGTCTTGTGCTGGCCGCCCATGGCGGCCCCCTGGGCGCGATGCTGCCGGCCTTCGAGTTCGGCCTGGGCGGAACCATCGGCAGCGGCCGTCAGTGGATGAGCTGGGTCGGCCTGGACGACACCATCCGCGCGATCGCCTTCCTGATTGCACGCGATGACCTGCGCGGACCATTCAACGTAACGGCGCCGCAACCGGTGACCAACGCCCAATTCTCGGTTGCCCTGGCAAAGGAACTGCACCGGCCATGCCTGACGATCCTGCCAGCAACTCTGATCAGGGCAGCGCTGGGCGAAATGGGGCAGGAACTGTTGCTTGCAAGCAAACGTGTGCTGCCCATGCGCCTGGAAGCCGCCGGGTTCCGCTTCATACGGGAAACGATATCGGCCGAGCTTGCTGCTTCCCTGAACCTCAAGAGGGCATTGCCGTTCGAGGAAGAAAATCCTGCCCCGCCGCTGATCAGAGCTGCTTGATCAGGTCGTCGGCATAATCGCTGCAAAACGTCGCAAAATCGATCGCTTCACGGCCCAACGCCTTTTGCACACCATCGTGCCATGTGCTGAGCTGGCCGTCGGAAATGCGCTCGTAAATCTGCAGCACGAGATCGATGTAGCCGGGGTCCTCTCCGGCATCCACCATCATTGCCCTGTACTCGTCAGCCGGGACATCGCGATAAACGAAATCACGGCCGGTGGCTTTCGACATCTGCGCAGCCAGATCGCCATAGCTGAGACCTGCGGGACCGGTCAGTTGATAGGTCTTGCAGTTGTGATCTTCCGTGGTCAGCGCAGCGACAGCGACGGCTGCGATATCGCGGGTATCGATCCACGGGATCCGGCCATCGCCACCCGGCAGGTCCATGTGGCCACCAGGAGCATATTCCAGCATCATCTGCATGAACCAGGTGGGCTGCAGATGGGTCCAGTCCATGCCGGATTCTTCCAGCGCCAGTTCGCGTTGACCATGGCGGCGCGAGAGGTCACCGTCGGCTTCCGCATCGGCAGACATCGCCGAGAGCCGGACGATATGTTCAAGCTCGGCATCGCGCGCGGTTTCGAGGAAGACCTCGAACTTCGCAACCGACGTGTCGTCATCGCTGGTCGCGACATAGGCCTTGCGCAGGCCCTTCATGGCAGGGGCCAGAATTGAAGCGTCACCGATATCACCGATGACAAGCTCGATGCCATCGCGTTTCAGGGAGGGCACCTTTGCCTCGCTCCGGACGATCGCGCGCACGCCATGGCCGGCATCGAGAAGCTGGTCAACAACCTCGCGGCCTACCCTGCCGTTGCCGCCAATTACCAGAAATGTCTCTGTCATCGTTCCTGTCCGTTCCTGCCTGTCGCGGGTTATCATCGGCCAACCAGTACCAGAGGCACAACATGGCACGCAATGAACTGAAAGCTTTGATCTTCGGCGATCCGACCCCGCTGGCCGCACCAACCGACAATGCAGCCTTCTTGCCTGCTGACGACGCCGGCGCAGCCCATCTAGCCTTTGAGGGTGTGCTCAAGATCGAGGGCGTCGAACTGATAAGCAGCGACCCGCGCCTGCTTGGGGACTTTGTCCTGGCAGGTCGCCCGGAGCGTTTTCCATCCGTCGCCCTTGCCTTCACGAGCCTGGACAACGAACTGGTCCCGCTTCACCGCGGGCTCCATCGCAAACCCGACCCGCAAAGTTACTGGGACATCATGGTCGGAACCGGTCAGATCTGGTCTGAACCCGGAGACGGAGGAAAAAACCGCGCGGTATTCCCGTTCCAGCTTTCCAACGAACACGAAAATGACAGCCACCACGGCCTCGCCAGCTTCCTTTATGACGAGGCAGGCATCAGCCAGCTTGTCGTGCAGAAGGTGACCGAAACCGAACCGGACCATCTGCCCGAAGGTTTTGACCTCTGGGGCCGCCTTGTGGCATCGCGCAAGGGTTCAGACCAGGGCGGAGCCGCCTCAGCGCGCGAGGCACGCACCAGAGAACGTGACGCCGCCCTGCCAATCCGATCGATCGAGGAGCTGCGCGGCGCGGTCGGTGACGCGCTGATTGATGCCGTGTTCGAGGGTACCGGCAGCGACACCGAGATCGCCAGCGGTCTGGTGTTCGACGGCACGATCTACAGCACCGACGTTCGCGCCCGCCATGGCACGTTCCCCTATCCCCGCTCCATGCGTTTTGGCCTGTGGTCGGCGACCAAGGCGGCGTTTGGCACAACCGCACTTTTGCGTCTGGCCCAACATCTGGGCCCGGAGATTGCCGAAACACGCATCGGTGATGTCGTTGACGTCACGGCAAGCCATGACGGCTGGGCCGGTGTCACGATCCGCCACTGCCTGATGATGGCCTCGGGCATCGGCACCGCCGGCCTCGTCACCGAGCCGCTCGATGTCTACGCCGACAATCTTACCGAGCCCGATTTTGCCAGCGCCGCACCCGAAGAGGTCGCGTGTTACAGCGCCTATCAGGGCTGGTATGCCGCCGGGAGTCGTACCGAAAAGCTGGAACAGGCCTTCGCCTGCCCCTCTTATCCCTGGGGACCGGGCGAGGTTGCGCGTTACCGCGATCAGGATCTCTTTATGTCCGGCGTTGCCATGGACGCGGTGTGGAAGCGCCATGCCGGTCCAGATGCCGATCTCTTCGCCATGGTCGCCAATGAGGTCTATGCCCGCATCGGCATCGGGGGTGCAGACATGAACCGCACGAAGGAACCCGGTGGCGACATCGGCGTACCCCTGACCGCCTTTGGTCTCTACCTGGGTGTCGAGGATGTCGCCCGGCTCGGCCGCCTCCTGACCGACGGCGGCATCCATGACGGCGAACAGCTCCTGGAGCCGAGCCTGTTGGCATCCTGCATCGACGGTGCTGCCGACAAGGGCCTCAAGACCGGAACCTTCACTGCCGAAAACCGCGAGATCAGCTATCACCTGGCCTATTGGCAACTGCCGATGACGACACGCGCAGGACGCGACGTCACCATCCCCTCCATGCGCGGTTATGGCGGACAGATCATCCAGCCCCTGTGGAACGGCATCACCTGCTTCCGGTTCGGCCACGACGTCCCCGCCAAGCAGGATCGTTATGACTCCCTGAAGTTGCCGCGCATTGCCGATGCCATGAGGGCGTTGTGAGCGAACACCGTTACCTCACGACCCGCGAGGTCGCCGAGTTGCTGCGGATCAAGGAGCGCAAGGTCTATGACCTCGTCGCCGAGGGCACGATTCCGGTCTGCCGCGTGACCGGCAAGCTGCTCTTTCCGCGCGGCCTGATCGAGGCCTGGGTCGATGCCAGCGCTGAGTTCAAGGGTGACCTCGAAGCGCTGCGCCCGCTTCCTCCCGTGGTTGCCGGCAGCCACGACCCCCTGCTCGACTGGGCCTTGCGTGAGTCACGCTCCGGTCTGGCGACGGTCTATGAGGGCAGCCTTGCCGGTCTCGAGAAACTATCCGGCGGGCAGGCCCAGGCAGCGGGCGTCCATATCTTCGAGCCCGAGAACGGAGGCTGGAACCGGGTCCATATTGCCCGGATTCCAGGCCTGACCTCGATCGTTCTGGTCGAATGGGCCAGACGCCAGCAGGGTCTGGTGGTGGCCGCCGGCAACCCACTCGACATCGTTGATGTCACCGATCTCGTTGGGCGCCGCGTGATCCCCCGCCAGGAGGGGGCAGGCAGCCATGTGTTGCTCCATCACCTGATGGAAAAGGCCGGTGTCATCGAGGCGGTTGCAATGTTCGACACCCCGGCAAGCAACGAAACCGATGTCGCCCACGCCATCGCAGGCGGCAAGGCCGATGCCGGTCTGGCGATCGAATCGGTCGCCCACCAATTTGGCCTTGGTTTCGTCCCGCTGGTACGGGAACGTTTCGACCTTGCGGTATGGCGTCACGCCTATTTCGAGGATCCCTTCCAGCGACTGCTGGCCTTTGCCCGCAGCGCGCGGTTCACCGAACGGGCAGCCGAACTCGGCGGCTATGACGTCACCGAACTCGGCACCATCCAGTTCAACGGCCAGCGCTAAAGCCGGATCGGCTCTAATTCGCGTTGGGGAAGAAAAGCTGCTGACCGGCGAGCCGGTAGGAACCAATTGCGGCCTGGCCTTCTCCCGAGAGCAGCCAATCGATAAACGCCTGGCCTTCGGCAGCCTTCACATGTTCGAACCTCTCCGGGTTGACCAGAATCACGCCGTACTGATTGAAGAGGTCATCGGCACCCTCGACAAGAAGAGCCAGACCGGACTTGTTCTCGAAGGCGATCCAGGTCGCACGGTCGGTCAGGGAGTAGGCACCCATACCGACTGCTGTGTTGAGTGTCGCGCCCATGCCCGAGCCGGTTTCGAGATACCATGTCCCGCTTGAAACAACCGGATCGATGCCGGCAGCCTGCCACAAGCGACGTTCCTTCTTGTGCGTGCCTGAATCATCGCCACGCGAGGCAAAGGGCGCTTCCGCGGCAGCAATCATGGCAAGTGCCGCCGGGCCATCGCTCATGCCGGAAACACCGGCTGGGTCTGCAGCCGGGCCGACAATGACGAAGTCGTTGTACATCAGATCAAACCGTTCAACGCCGAGGCCGGCAGCGACAAACACCTCCTCGGCAGGCAGGGCATGAACCAGCAGGACATCACCATCGCCGTTGGCTGCGTTTTTGATCGCCTGACCGGTCCCGACTGCAACAACACGGACTTCGATCCCTGATGCCTCGGCAAAGAGCGGCAGGATGTGATCGAACAGGCCGGAGTTCTGCGTCGAGGTCGTCGACTGCACGATAATGAAGCTGTCATCGGCATGGGATGGCGAGACTGCGAAAGCGAGCGCAGAGAGAAGTCCGACTGCAAGTTTTCGAAGCATGGAATCCACTTTCTTGTTTTTGGTCAGAGAACGAGGCGGCCTTCGACAAAGGCCTGGGCCTGCGGGGTCCGTGGCTGGTCAAAGAAGGTGACGGCCGGGGTGTCCTCGCTGAGCCCGCCAGCGTTGAGGAAAACGACACGGTCTGCCAGGCGGCGCGCCTGCCCGAGATCATGGGTCACAAGCAATACGGCGGTGCCACGTGCTTGGGCCTGACTGACAAGCTCTTCAATCGCCAGGGTCGAAGCGGGATCGAGATTTGCGGTGGGTTCATCGAGCAGGAGTGCCTCGGGCTCGACAGCAAGTGCACGCACCAGAGCCAGACGCTGCTGTTCACCGCCCGAGAGTACCCAGGCCGGAGAGGCCGCGACATGTTCAAGCCGGCCACGGGCAAGCGCGGCCATGGCACGCTCGCGTCGTTCGCCGCGCGGCACGCCGGCCGCCTTGAGGCCGTAGCGCACATTGTCGAGCGCCGAGCGTCGCAACATGACCGGCCGATGGAAAACCAGACCGACGGACGACGCCCTTGCGCGGTCGGGCGCACGACCAGCCCAGGTCACCTGTCCACTGTCTGGTTCGACGAGGCCCGCAAGCATCCGCACGGTCAGGCTCTTGCCTGCGCCGTTGGGTCCCATCAGGGTCGTGATCCCCGGTTTCTCCAGCGATAGGTTCAGGTCATCGACCAGCAAACGCCCGCCGCGCCGCAGGGCGAGAGCCTCACCACGGATCGGCAGAGCCAGAGATGACCGCGGTGCGGCCGATGCCATGGAAGGTGAGCCGTCAGGCATCAGCACGCACCATGGTTGTCGCCTTCATCAGGCTCGCCAGGCCGTTGACGCCAAGCACGATGACCAACAACACGATGCCAAGGCCAAGTGCGAGATCAAGCGCGCCTTTCGAGGTTTCCAGGGCGATCGCGGTCGTCATCACGCGAGTCACATGGTTGATGTTGCCGCCAACCATGATCACCGCGCCGACCTCGGCAACGGCCCGGCCGAACCCGGCCAGCATCACGGTTACAAGGCTGACACGCGCTTCCCACAGCAGCGTAGCGATCATGCCGCGCCGGCCGATGCCGAAAGCGCGGAGCTGCTCGTCATAGGCGCCGTGCAGATCTTCAACGGTCTGGCGCGTCAGCGCCGCGATGATTGGTGTGACGAGCACGGCCTGGGCGATCACCATGGCGTTGGGTGTGTAGAGCAGGCCCCAATCGCCCAGGGGCCCGGCGCGCGACAACAACAGGTAAACGGCAAGGCCCACGACCACGGGGGGAAGCCCCATCAGCGCATTCATCACCGCGATCACCACGCCGCGGCCGGGGAAGCGTACCACCGCGACAGCAGCACCCAGCGGCAGGCCGATCAATGCCGCCACCGCGACCGCCATGAGGCTGACACGCAACGACAAAAGGACGATCTCCATGAGATCGCCATCCATCGTGCTGATCAGACGAAAGGCTTCACCAAAAGCGGCGGATAACTCGTGCATGCATCCCTCTTCGGGCGCATCACCTACCCAATTCCTGTTATTGCTCCATCATTTCGATCATGATGTATACTAAGACACAATTATGCAGGAATTTGCAGAACTCGAAACTTCATGTGTTTTCCGCCGCAGGGCCAAAAAGGCTGTCGAGCAGTTCCTTTTCAAGGATCGTCAGATCCTCGGGAATCGGCATACCGAAGGCGCGCATCTCGTTCAGCGTCTCGCGCAGACGCTCATAGATCTCTTCGCGGTCCTCGGACTTGTTGTTGAGGCGACCGAGCAGAATCCCCAGTTCGGCTTCCAGATCTTCAAACGCCATCGCCTTCCTCCTTCATGCTCTTCCTTGGAGATCGTGATGATGGGAGCAGGAAACAAGCTGTTCCGGGGTTAGATACTATCAGGGAACGGCGCGACCGCCCGAGGCATCGATGATGCTGCCAGTGACGTAAGAGGAAGCATCCGACATCAGCCAGAGGATGCAGTGGCCGATCTCGTCTGCCGTACCGACCCGACCCATCGGCATGCTCGCGACGACTTGCTCCATCCAGGCGGGGTCCTTTTCGATGACTTCCCGAATCATGTCGGTCTCGGTCACACCCGGTCGCACGGCGTTTACCCGGATGCCTTCGCCCCCGACCTCGCGCGCAAGGCCCGTGGTGATGACATCGACTGCGCCCTTGGAAGCGGCATAGTCGATGAAGGCATTGACGCCGCCGGTGCGGGCGGCGGCAGACGATACGTTGACGATGGCCCCGCCCTTGCCGCCATGGCGGGTCGACATCCGCCGCACCGCCGCCTGCGAACAGTAGAAGAGACCAAAGACATTGACCGCGAAGGTGCTGATCATGTCCTCAGGCAACGTCTCGTCGAGGCGGCCCTGGGTCGCGCCGATGCCGGCGTTGTTGACCAGCGCATCCAGGGTCCCGAACTCGCGATCGACAGCCGCAAAGATCGCTTCGACATCCTCGACCCTGGAAACATCGCCCTGAATGGCGAAGGCCCGCTGGCCCTCCGCCTGCACCGCTGCGACGACTTCGTCAGCTGCGTCAGCATTGGCAGCGTAGTTGACTGCAACATCCCAACCATCGGCTGCGGCCAGCAGCGACGCCGCACGGCCGATTCCCCGGCTGCCACCGGTCACCAGTACTGTCTTGCTCATGGCATTTCTCCCGTGTTTCACCGCGTCGTTATCAGCCGATATGGCCTCTGTCAGATCTCGTAGCTTGCGATCACATCTTCATTCATGCAAACGCCCAGGCCCGGTGCGTCACCCAGCACCGCAACACCCTTGGTAACCTCCATGTCGACACTTCCCAACCGGCTGCAGAATGGCTCGTACTGGGGGAAGTATTCGCCAATCAGCGCATTGGGCATGACCGCGCAGGTATGGACCATTGCAGCGGCCCCGACGAGCGTACTGTTCCAACAGTGTGGGGCAACAAGCACATCAAAGGCGTCGGCCATGCCGGCGATCTCTATGATGTCCTGCAGGCCACCCACGCCCACAATGTCGGGGTTCAGGATGTCCGCCGCCTGCTTTTCCAGAACCGCCCGGAAGTGCTGTCTGCCCATCTGCCGCTCACCGGTGACAATGGGCATGGTGACCTGACGCCGGATCTCCGCCATCTCGTCGATCCGCTCGCCCGCGATCGGCTCCTCGAACCAGAACGGGTCGAAGGGTGCGAAGGCGTGCGCAGCCTCCAGCGCATGGTCGGCATCACCGAGCGCCCAGATATCGAGCAGCATGCGCGCCTCGTCACCGATCGCTTCGCGCACCCGACGGACGGCTTCCGTCGCCTGATCGAGCGGCTCGTATTCCATGGGATAGAACTTCAGGGCATCGAAACCCTGCTCCTTGATCGCAACACAACGCTCCACAAGAAGGTCGATCGGGTCATTCGGGGTCAGCGGGTCCATGTTGGCATAGAGCGGCAGCGACCGCCGGACCACCGTTCCGAGCAGCTCACAGAGAGGCTTGCCTGCCCTTTTGCCCTGGATGTCCCACAGCGCGACTTCAAGCGCGCTGGCGGCAGACGAGAGATCGATGCTGAGATGCCCCTCGTCATACCAGCCGGTGACGTTGTCGCGAAAACTCTGTGGCGACGCATCGGGGAGCGCTTCAAGCATGGCGCCCAGCCCCCTGACGAACTCCGCAATGCCCCGCTCACGGCGGGGGATGGCGTATGCCTCGCCCCAGCCGACGGTTCCGTCGTCGGCTTCGACACGACAGAAGACGAAGCGTTTCACCGGCGGTTCCGTCCCGGCTGCAAGATAGGTTCTTACCGATCGAATGATCATTCGCGCACCAACATGCTTTGTTGCGTCACCTCGTGCGGCGCACAAGGTCGGCCGCCAGCAATCGACAATGACTGTCGGGTTCCCTTGTACAAGGTGCTCGGGAAGGCTGCCATCGCACATGACAGAATCGACCATGCGGCTGCGCGGTTCCCGCAGCCACAATCCAGTCGCGTTGAGCCGGCTCGGCATGCATCTTGATATCTGGAAGAGATTGGCTGGGGTTCATGGACACGTATCGAACTATGTGCATGGCACCGGATCAAGCGTTTCGCCTAATTCTTGGAGAGTTGGAAGAACTACGGCGCGCCGGATGATCAGGATGTTGCGTGACGGTCTTGATGGTGAACCGCAGCCGGCCATGCACTATCATCGAAATCAGACCAGTCAGCGGGGCAGGCCAAGGGCAGCCAGGCGACGGTTTGGCTGTGCCTTTGGTGTCGTCACGTTAAGTGAGCTAGTCGGCCAGGGGCTGAGATTGTAGTCTCGAACCATGAGCCCACTCTCCTTCAAGCGTCACCGTTTCCCACCTGAGATCATTCGCCGCGCGGCCTGGCTCTACGCCAGGTTCACGTTGTCATACCGCGACATCGAGGAGATCCTGGCGGAGCGCGGCATCGACGTGTCCTCCGAAACGGCACGGCGCTGGTTCCTGAAATTCGGTCCGACCATCGCCGCCACCTGAGGCGCCTGCGGCCGAGCGACCACTGGCACCTTGACGAGATGGTGGTGCGCATCAACGGCAAGAAGCACTGGCTGTGGCGCGCCGTCGACAACGAGGGTGAGGAGCTGGACTTCCTCGTCCAGACGAGGCGCAACGCCAAGGCCGCCAGGAAGCTCATGAAGAAGCTGCTCAAGAAGTATGGCTTCGCTCCCTCGCGGATCGTGACCGACAAGCTCGCGTCCTATCCGGCTGCCTTCAAAGCGATTGGACTGAGTGCCGAGCACGATCGTGGCCTCCGCGCCAACAACCGGGCTGAGAACTCGCACCTTCCAATCCGACGACGAGAACGAAAACAACAGGGCTTCAAGTCGCCCGGGTCAGCACAGCGCTTCCTCTCCGTCCACGCCGCCACTCACAACACCTTCTACCACCAGAGACATCTCACAAACCGGTCTAACTACAAGCAGCTTCGAGCTGGCTCGTTCGACGCGTGGGCCATGGCGTGCGCAACAGCCTGATCAGACAACTGCGCCGATATCGCTCGGCCGACATGTGTTAAGTTGACGATGCCGCTGGAACTATCTCAAACACGCAGGATACGTTGCTAACTAAACGCACGGCGCTCTAAATTACCGCCAGACCTATCCAACGAATGGAGGGTAGCTCATTGCGCGTAATCAGTCTTCATTCTTTCCTGCCCTAAGCAGCTTGTATTTTTCGAGCGCACGGTTCCTCGCCATAGCGTGATCGACGATGGGCTCTGGGTAGTTTCTACCGAGCTCAATCCCTGCGTCCTCTAGTTCAATCGGTTTGGCCATCCAAGGCGCGTGGATTAACCGGTCCGGCAATTTGGATATTTCCGGCACCCAACTCCGGACATAACTGCCATCCGGATCGAACTTCGTCCCTTGAATGGTGGGATTGAAAACACGGAAATAGGGTGCTGCATCAGCGCCGCAGCCTGCGACCCATTGCCAGCTCGCTGCATTACTCGCGAGATCGGCATCAACAAGCGTATCCCAGAACCAATGCTCACCGGATTGCCAGTCGATCAGTAGATCCTTGATCAGAAAAGAGGCAACGATCATGCGGACACGATTGTGCATCCAGCCGGTGGTCCACAATTCACGCATGCCGGCATCGACGATTGGATAACCAGTCGCTCCGCCCTGCCAGGCGGACAGAGCGTCAGGATCATTCGTCCACGGAAAACTGGAAAATTCCCTGCGGAGCGGCTTCAGAGGCAGCTCCGGGAAATGAAAAAGCAGGTGATAAGAGAACTCTCTCCAAGCAATTTCAGAGAGATAAGTCTCGGCTCCGCGAGGCATTGGACTGCCTGTCTGAGCAAGCGCACTGGCGATGACCGTATGCCATATCTGGCGTGGCCCGATTTCACCAAAATGTAAATGAGGAGAGAGGCGTGAGGTGCTGGAAACCCCAGGCAGGTTTCGTTTGTCCTGGTAGTCGAAAACCGCAGCGTCGGTGAAGTCATGCAAACGCGATTGTGCCGCGTCCTCTCCCGGTGTCCATGCATCCCGCAAGCCACTTGCCCAGTCTGGTTTTGTCGGGAGCAAACCCCACGAGTTCAGATCGTCACTCTTGGCAAAATCGTTCGGCGCCGGGATCCACTGGGGTGCAGGCTTTAGCTGGTCGGGCTCTCCGCTCGCGCGCAATGCTTTCCAGAAAGGTGTAAAGACCTTGTATGGCTCACCTTTTTGCGTGGTAATCGCCCAGGGTTCTCTGAGCAGGCCCGCGTTGAAGCTGCGCGCCTCTATGCCTTTGCCTTTCAGCGCTGTTTTTATTTTTTCATCTCGCCTCGTTGCCCATGGCTCATAACGCCGATTCCAATAAACGCTCGTAGCGCCCGTTTCGGACAGCAGTTCGTTAATGACGGATTCTGCAGGGCCGGTCTTCAGAATGAGCCTGTTGCCGCGTGCTTCGATCTCAGAGGAGAGAGCGGACAAAGAGCCGTGGAGCCACCAGCGTGAGGCGCCACCCGGCGACCATTCGCCAGCGTCAGCGTCATCACAAATGTAAACTGGTA
>JABIUG010000403.1 GCA_018700655.1 Rhodospirillaceae bacterium
ATACCATAGCGCTCAATCGTGCCGCTGTAATGATGGGTGGCGGTGTCATCGGTCGGCTCATAGGTGCAGGTCACATCGCGGGTCGAACCGAAGATGAAACTCACGGATCCTCCCACCTCACAGCTCAGGTAGCCGATGCTGGTGTCCTGGGCCTGGGCGGCCGGAGCGCCGGCCAGGAGGAAGACTGCAGCCAGAGCGGCAGGTCCGATCTGTTTCAACATGATGATGATCCCGTCCAAGGTTTCGAGGCGTTGCTGTTCAGGAGGTAGCCTGCCGGGGGAAATGTCAACCTTCGCTTGGTTTCGCGGTGCTCCCTGACACGGCATTTTGTGAAGTCGTGTGATCCCGGAGCACGATCATATCAGGTCAAGTCGATCTGATATGATCGTGCTCAACCTCACAGGTTTAGAGGCCGATCGGGCTCTAATAGACCTGACGACCCTCGCGCCAGACCCTGCGTACGCTGGGCCTGCCACCGTCGATCCGGATATGCACCAGGTCGGCACGCAGGCCGACTTCGATCCGTCCCCGGTCGTCGAGGCCGGCGATCCTGGCGGGGCTGGAAGACACCATGGCAATTGCTTCGGGCAGTGCAAAACCGAACGTGTCGTTGGTCAGCGTCAGGGCGCCCATCAACATGCTCGACATGATGTAGTCCGACATCAGGGCGTCGAGAACACCGGCATTGGCTAGATCGCCGGCCGCAACGTTACCGCCGTGGGAACCGCCACGGACCAGATTGGGACCGCCCATCAGGACCGCGATGCCACGCCGATGTGCTTCATGTGCCGCTTCGGCCGTGGTCGGAAACTCTGCAATGTCGATGTCCAGATCCGCAGCCATGGTGATGTGTTCGATGGTTTCGTCATCGTGACTCGCGACGGCCAGACCGCGGCTATGGGCGACTTCTGTGACCTGTTTGCGCATATCTGGCGCAACCTCGCGCGACCGTCGCATCAGTTCCTCGATGTGGCGGTCCGCCTGCTCGGGCGACAGCCCGCGGGCGCCGATCATCCAGGTGTTGCGCAGGTGCTCGACATCCTTCATCTGGCGGTGGCCCGGCGCGTGGTCCATCACTGACACGAGTTGCACCATGTCATGTTCGATACGAGGGTCTAGATAACGCATCACCTTCGGATCGGTAATTTCGCAGCGTAGATGCAGGTGGTGATCGGCCCGCAAGGCGTCCCCGTCGCGGGCCTGTTCGAGCCCCGCCAGCATGGTATCGAGCGCGACCTCATGGACCGGGCGACCGGCGACCTCGCCGATGCATACGGCATCGAACACGGTGGTGACACCCGCTGCGATCGTGACGGCATCATGGGCAATGGCGGCTGCCATGCCGTCCCAGAAGACACCGCGCCGGGGCTCGAGATGAATTTCAAGGCTGTCGGTATGAAGGTCGACCAGCCCGGGGATCAGATAGTCGCCCCCGAGATCCTGCGCTCCGGGAAGCGATGCCGGACCTTCGTCGATGGCGTCGATACGGCCGTCCACGACCGATACGGAACCTTCGATGACGCGGTCTTCCAGGACCACTTTGGCATGGGTGAAGACGGCGTCATGGCTCATGCGGCGGCCTGTTGGGGCAAGAGGTCAAAGGTGCGGTCGGCAACGCGCTTGCGCACGGCCTCGTCGTGGAAAATGCCGACGATGGCGGCACCACGCTCGCGCGCCTCGAGGATCAGATCAACCACGACATCGCGATTGGCGGCATCGAGGGAGGCGGTCGGTTCATCCAGCAGGAGGATCGGATAGTTTACGATGAAGCCGCGCGCGACATTGACCCGCTGCTGTTCGCCGCCCGAAAACGTCGCCGGTGCCAGCGCGTGAAGTTCCGCACCGATGTTGAGGCGACTGAGGAGCGCCGCCGCCTTGGTTCTGGCGGCGTCGCGCTCCATGCCCAGTGTGACGGCAGGTTCGGCGACGATGTCGACTGTCGGAATGCGCGGGATGACGCGCAGGAACTGGCTGACATAACCAAGGGTGAGTCGTCGGGCAGTCAGGATGGCGCGTGGCGGTGCAGCGACCAGGTCGAGCATCTCGCCATCGTGGCGGATCAGAGCGCGTCCCCGATCGGGCAGGTAGTTGCCGCAGAGCGAGCGCAACAGGGTCGATTTCCCGGCACCCGAAGGACCGGTCAGCGCGAGGCATTCGCCCTGCTCGACGGTGAGGTCGAGGTTCTCGAACACCGGCAACTCTGTTCTGCCCTGCAGATGGAGGACAAAGGTCTTTGCCAGGTCCTCAAGCCTGATCATCTGCGTCATGGTTGCAGCACCGAGGAGACCAGAAGCTGGGTATAGGCGTGGTGCGGATCGTCGAGCACCTGGTCGGTCAGGCCCTGTTCGACCGCCTGGCCGTGGCGCATCACCATGAGGCGATCGGCGAGCAGGCGCACCACCGCCAGGTCATGGGTCACGATGATGGCCGAGAGTCCGAGATCACCGACCAGTCCGCGCAGGAGATCAAGCAGGCGTGCCTGGACCGAGACATCGAGCCCGCCGGTGGGTTCATCCATGAATACCAGGCGGGGCTGGACGACCAGTGTTTTGGCGATTTGCAGGCGTTGCTGCATGCCGCCCGAGCA
>JABIUG010000404.1 GCA_018700655.1 Rhodospirillaceae bacterium
CTGATGGAAGGTGACCATGTCACCGGTGCTGAGGCAGACCAGCTGGGAGTACTGGCCGCTCGCCGCCAGGGCGTTGCCGCGAAACTGCTGGAACTGCGCTATGCCATCGGCAAGAACGCTGCGAACGCGGCTACCGACGATGCCGATCTGAGCGCCCGGATCACCGACCTGCGCCGTCAGGTCGATGCCACCGACCAGCAGCTTGCTTTCATCGACGATGAGATAGAACAGCTTCTGGCGGGACTTTGTGCGGCCCTCTAGCTGGTGGAGCGGTTTTGTTCAGTCGCCCACCAGATTGCAGGCTTCGCGCGCGCAGGCCTCCAATGCGGCCTGATCATCCGGCGTCCAGACGCCATCGATAGAACCCGTGTCATAACCACGACGTTGGAGGCCGCGTCGATAATATGTGATGGCATCGGACACGCCCAACGGCAACACCCGTTCAAACAACGCCACGGAATCGTCAGGCCTTCCAAGCGCAGCCAGAACATGTGCCAGCGTGTTCAGATAGTTCAATTCGTCCGGAGCCAGACTCACGGCTGTTTCAGCATGCTCGAATGCGACCTCAAGGTCCTCGCCTAACTCGAAAAGAACCCATGCGATGTTGTTATGAGCATCGGCATCGTCGGGATCGAGATGAAGGGCACGGTCGAAGTCGTCGATGGCCTTGCGATGCTCGCCGAGTCCGTCCCAGGAAGCGCCTCGATTGCTGTAGGCGGCGGCATAGTCCGGGTCGAGGTCGATGGTGCGGTCGAAGTCTTCGATGGCGCGGCGATGTTCTCCGAGATTGCCCCAGGAAGCGCCCCGGTTGTTGTAGGCGAGGGTGTATTCCGGGTCGAGTTCGATGGCGCGGTCGTAGTCTTCGATGGCGCGGTGAAAATCACCGAGTTCTTCCCAGGAATTGCCACGGTTGTGGTAGGCGCTGGCATAGTCCGGATTGAGGCTGATGGCGCGGTCGTAGTCCTCAATGGCGCGTGAAAATCGCCGAGATTCTTCCATGCCTTGCCACGATTGTTAAATGCGATGGCATACACGGGGTCGAGTTCGATGGCGCGGTCATAGTCTTCGATGGCACGATGAAAATCGCCGAGGTATTTCTAGGAATTCCCGCGATTGTTGAAGGCCATCGCATAATCCGGGTCGATTTCGATGGCGTGATCGAAATCATCGATGGCGCGGCGAAACTCTCTGAAATCGACGAGAGCAACGCCACGGTTGCTGTAGGCGGAGGCCAAATCCGGATCAAGGTCGATGGCACGACTGTAGTCTTCGATCGCCCGGTCGTACTCGCCAAGGATGTACGAGAAACCGCCACGGAGATTGTAGGCGGCGGCCATAGTTGCAGGCGATAGCTCGCCAGTTTCCAGGCAGAGAGTCATGTTTTCGACTGCGGCATGGAAATCACCGCGCTCCATCGCCTCGGCGCCAAGTCGGCACAGACTGAGGTCTTCGGCAGCGGCGGCGTTCCAGGTCAGGGCGGTCGACGTCAGGATCGCCAGAACGGTGAGATATTTCCTCACAGAACTCTCCAATAACGTGCGGAGATCGATCATTGGTGCTGGCGGCGATGGCGTCAAACGGCCACGCATGGCATCAGCGCAAGCGTGCAGAACCGCCCCCGGGACCGAAGCACCGAGAATTCCTGAATAACTGAGATATTCTGCGGGGAAAAATGGTGCCGCCGGAGATAATCGAAATCTCGACCTCACCCTTACCAAGGGTGCGCTCTACCACTGAGCTACGGCGGCTTTGAAACCGGCGCGGAACCTGCCACAGTGACAAGTCCTAAGCAAGCATCCTGCAGGGGTGAAACGTGCCTGATCGCGACACACAAGGACAAGCCGGGCGGTCGCCGGAAAAGGTCGACGCCAAAGCCGAGCGTCTGGCCGAGGCGCTGCGGGCAAATCTGAAGCGGCGCAAGATCCAGGCGCGTGAGCGGGTCGAACCCGAAGATTCTGAAAATCACGTGAACGACTAACAATCTGGTGCGGTTCTTGCGCTGATCCACATGATGTCTTGCTAATTGCGCCCGTTCTGTATCGCTTGGGCGATGGTTTTTGCTGCGATCGCATCTGGATCGGTCAGCGCCGAACTGCTCGATTTCTTCTCCCTGCGCGACAGGGTCCAAGAAGAGTTCCGGGCGGGCCATATCGCCGGCGCACGCGAAACGATGCCGGGCACCTGAAGCCGCTGGCGGGGCCAGTTCGAAGATGTGCTTTCACCCCAGGATGGCCTCTGGCTCAATCTGTTGGCAATGGATGAGCCCGGGTCAGAAGAGCCCCACCACGGTCTCGAGGTCTGGTCGGACAATCCGGCTGCAGCCCTGCCTCTTCCCTGCAGCGGCGTCACGGTCAAAGGCAGCATTGTCGATTTCCGCGTGCTCGAAGACGAGACGGTCTGCATCGTCATCGATGCCCGCGACGGATGTGCCGCGCTGTCCTGCAGGAATTTGTCCACGGCCAATTTGGGCTCAATCATCGCCATGCTTTCGCTCGCTTCGCCGCCCAGTGTATGGAGGGGGCGCGCCTGAAGCGTGGAGTTTGATCGTTGGATAAAATTGGTATTGTCGGCGGCGTGCCGCTGAAGGGCGAAATTTCCATTGCAGGGGCCAAGAATGCGGCCCTGAAGCTGATGGTTGCGGCGTTGTTGAGCGACCGCCCGCTTGTTCTCGAGAACATGCCGGGCGTGGCCGATGTCATCGCACTGACCCATGTGCTCGAGGAACTGGGCGTCGTGGTCACGATCGACCCGGACATGCCATCGCGCATGACCCTGGATGCGGCTGTGATTGCCTCGACCACGGCACCTTATGATCTCGTGCGCAAGATGCGGGCATCGGTGCTGGTGCTGGGTCCGTTGCTGGCCCGTTGCGGCAAGGCGACGGTTTCGCTGCCCGGCGGTTGTGCGATCGGGACCCGCCCGGTTGATCTCCACATCATGGGCCTGGAGGCGATGGGTTCGACCATCCGCCTGGAAGATGGCTACCTTCTGGGCGAAGCGCCACACGGTCTGAAGGGTGCAGATATCACCTTTCCCCAGATCTCGGTCGGTGCGACCGAACACGTCATGATGGCAGCGGTTCTGGCCAAGGGCACGACCGTGTTGCGCAATGCCGCACAGGAGCCCGAAATTGTTGATCTCGCCGATTGCCTGAATGCCATGGGTGCCGAGATCGAAGGCGCCGGCGAGGCCGTGATCCGAATCCGTGGGGTCGAGGGTCTGAACGGTGGCCGTCACCGCGTCCTGCCCGACCGGATCGAGACCGGGACCTATGTCATGGCGGCCGCGGCGACCGACGGTGAAATCGAGCTGCTTGACACCACGACCGATTACCTTGGCGATGCCATGGGTGCACTGGAGGCTGCCGGGGTTGCGGTGACACCGACCAATCGCGGCATCCTTGCGACGCGCGCCAATGGCAGGCTCTCGGCCGTCGACATCACGACCAGGCCCTATCCGGGCTTTGCGACCGATCTGCAGGCGCAGTTCATGGCCCTGATGGCAACTGCGACCGGTGAATCCCGTATCCAGGAGAACATCTTCGAGAACCGTTTCATGCATGTGCCCGAACTGATGCGCATGGGTGCGGATGTGCAGGTCCATGGCGGAACGGCGATCGTGAACGGTGTCGAACGGCTTCACGGCGCCCAGGTGATGGCGACCGATCTGCGCGCTTCTGTCTGCCTCGTGGTTGCGGGCCTGGCTGCGGAAGGTGAGACGGTGGTCAATCGGGTGTATCATCTCGACCGCGGCTATGAGCGTCTTGTCGACAAGCTCGGCGCCTGCGGTGCAAAGATCGAACGGTTGGCAGGATAAATGCAAAATCAGGTGCTCAAGCTCAAGGCCACGGATGACGATGATCTGGAGGTGTTTTCGACCGTTCTTCAGGACGCGCCGATGCCGCTTTCCGAAGTGACCCATCTCGAAGACGAGCGCCGCTTTGCCGCCCTGTTCAAGCGTTTCTGTTATGAGCAGGAACACAACCAGATGACCGGCCATGACCTGCTGCAGGTTCACTGCGCACTGGTGTTCGAGAAGGTATCGAGTGCTTCTGCCTGGGATCTGGGCGGTCTGGGCGGTGATGGAGTTGCCGAGCTGATGACGATCGTCAGCGAGGAACGGGCCGGCGGTGGCGTGGCCATTACCCTGGTGTTTCACGGCGGTGGCCACATCCGCATCGAGGCCGACAGCGTTGAGGGCCGCCTTGCCGATATCAGCGAGCCCGAGACGGCTGACCGTCGACCGCGCCATACGCCGATGTTCGACGTCTGAGCGAACCTCTGGCCGTCAGGTCACTGCGCTTTCGCATGGGATAGTGCTATCAGAGCCGCGTAATGACCGAGAACAGCGCCAACCTGTCGAAAATCGTGTATATCCAGCTGGATGACCGCTTGGTTGTCCGGCGCAGTCCTGAAATCGAGCACGAGATGGCGGTCGCCATCTTTGACCTGCTTGAAGACAACCTGTTCGAGCCGGTCGATGCCGCTCCGGGCCCCTACCGCGTCAAGCTTGCGATCCGTGACGGCCGCTCCCTGGTGTTCGAGGTTTGTGATGACGATGAAGCCCCGCTGGTCGAGGTGATCGTTCCGCTCAACCTCTTCCGGCGGATCGTGAAGGACTACTTCACGGTTTGCGAAAGTTACTTCGACGCGATCAAGACCGCGACGGCCTCACGCATCGAGGCGCTCGATATGGGCCGCCGTGGCCTCCACAACGAAGGCGCCGAACTGCTGCGCGACAATCTGGACGGCCGCATCACGATCGATGATGAAACCGCCCGCCGGCTGTTCACCCTGATCTGTGTCCTTCACGTCCGGGGCTGATGGCATGGCTGATCTGCCCGGCGCGGTTCTGTTCGTGTGCAACTTCAATGCCGTACGCTCGCCCATGGCCGAAGGGTTGATGAAGGGCCTGTTCGGCAACCGTGTCTTCATCGACTCAGTCGGTGTGCGCCAGTCGGAGGGGCCCGACCCCTTCATGGTTTCGGTCATGGAGGAAGTCGGCATCGATATGTCCAGACACAAACCGAAAACCTTCGATGATTTCGAGGACGAAACCGAAAGTTATGATCTGGTGATCTCGCTTTCGCCCGAGGCGCACCATCGCGCGATCGAACTCACCCGTTGGGCCTCGCTGGAGGTTGAATACTGGATGACCTTCGATCCGACCTCGATCGAAGGAAGCCGCGAAGTCATCCTCGATGCCTATCGCCAGGTTCGCGAACATATCCGCCAGCGCATCCAGGACCGGTTTCCGATTGATGCGGTCTCGGCCATCTAGAACGGGTGCGCTGAAACCTACCGGGTGTCAGTCGCTCCAGAATTGTTGCGCGCTCCGTGTTGGCGACCTGTCTCTGACGGTGTTTCCGTGACATATTCGCGCCTCTCCACACACCAGTGATGACGGCGGATTATGGCGTTCGGTTCCCAACAAGGCCCAGGTGGCCCTTCTTCCGGCCAGGATCCGATGGCCGCGATGCAAGCCATGCGCCAGCAGGCCTATGCCGCGGCGTCGCGTGGAGAACATCGTGAAGCTCTCGACCTCTTCCGCCGCCTGGTTGAACAGGCTCCGCGTGTCTGGGCGCTGCATCTCGATCTGGCGCGTGAATACCGGGTTCTGGGGTACCTGCAGGATGCCATCACCAGCTTGCGTCAGGCGATTTCCCTGGAGCCCGACCGGCTGGAACTTCGTTGCGAGCTGATCGATGTGCTCAAGCGTCTCGATCGTACCCGCGTGATCGAGGCCGAGTGCGAGGAACTGCTCAAACGCATTCACGATGATCGCACGATGTTGCTGCCCGCGGCACTGGCACTCGAAGATGCGGGACAACCCGATGCGGCGCTTGCGGCTCTGCGCCGTCTGGTTGAACTGGAGCCGACCCACTTCGATGCCCAACAGCACATCCGGCGCCTGCAGACCGATCGTATTCCGCCGTGGCATTTCGCCATGATGAACGACGAAGCGCGCGACGTTGCCTATGAGGCAGCACTCAAACGGGCCGTGACGCCAGACAGCCACGTCTTCGAGATTGGCACTGGCTCGGGCGTCCTCCCGATGCTTGCCGCACGTGCGGGCGCCGGCCGGGTGACGACCTGCGAGGCCAACCCGCAGATTGCCGCGGTCGGTCAGGAAGTCATCAGCCACAACGGTTTCGACGACACGATCACCGTCATTCCCAGGCCGTCGTGGGAGCTTGATGCCGAGCGGGATCTGGGAGGCAGGGCCGATATCCTGGTCGCAGAAATCCTCAGCGACACGCTGCTGGACGAGGGCATTCTGCGCACCACCCATCAGGCACGCGAGGCCCTGCTGAAACCGGGTGCACCCCTGATCCCCTGTGCGGTTTCGGCGATGGCACTGCTTGTCGGCGGCGAGGCGCTGGCTTCAACGACCATGGTGGGCGAGGTTTCCGGTTTCGATCTCTCGCCCTTCAACCGCTATATCCCAGCGTCTCTTTCGGTCAACACCGACAGCCGGGAACTCCTGACGCTGAGCGAGGATATCGAGGTGTTTCGCTTCGATCTCGACCAGGAACTGCCCCAGCCGGAACAGCGCAGCGTGACCTGCACCGCGATTGCCAGCGGATTGTGTGTCGGCGTCCTGCAATGGGTGCGCCTCTACATGGACAAGGAAACCGAATTCGAAAATAGACCGGCAGACCGGTTTGCACCTTCTGCCTGGCGCCAACGCCTGTTCCCGTTTGCCGAGCCGCTTGAGATGACCAAGGGCGAAGAGGTCGTCTTCCGCGCGGTGCACAATGTTGCAAGCCTGGCATTCGACTGGGAAACCTGAGGTGAGCACCGAAAACAAACCGATACCTCTGGTGCTGGCCTCTCAGTCGCCGCGCCGGCTGGATCTTCTGGCCCAGATTGGCGTGACCCCCGATGCCGTGCTTCCGGCCGATCTCGATGAAACCCCGAAGAAGGCCGAGCTGCCGCGTGATCTCGCCAAACGTCTGGCCCAGGCCAAGGCCGGGCAGGTCGCGCAAGAGCGGCCCGATGCCGTGGTTCTGGGCGCCGATACCGTAGTCGCCTGCGGCCGGCGCATTCTGCCCAAGGCAGAGACCCGGGATGAGGCGCTGGCCTGCCTCGAGCTGCTCTCGGGACGGCGTCACCGGGTCCATGGCGGCGTCTGCATCATCCATAACGGCACCGCAAAGGTTCGCCACGTGATGACCCATGTCGGCTTCAAACGCCTTTCGAGGGACGAGATCGCCTGGTACCTCGAAAGCGGGGAATGGCAGGGCAAGGCCGGTGGTTATGCTATCCAGGGCCGGGCAGCGGCCTGTGTCGATCTGGTCAACGGCTCCTACAGCAATGTTGTCGGCCTGCCGCTTTACGAGACTGCCCAAATGCTCTGGAACGCCGGAGTCCGTGCGTCATGACGATCGATACGATCCTGGCCGAGACGACCCCACGAGCAATGCGCCTGGCCCTGATGTCAGGCGATGACCTGATCGAGCTCCAGATTGACCGGCCGGGCAGGGGCCATCGGGCAGGCGATGTGTTCGCCGGTCGCGTCGTGCGTGTTGTTCCCGGGCTGAACGCCGCTTTTGTCGATGTCGGTGAGGGTGTAACGGGTTTCCTGCGTGCCAAGGAGGCCGATGTCGAGCGTTCCGGCGGCGCAATCTCCAAGCTGGTCACCGAGGGCGCCAGGGTCGCGGTCGCGATCAAGACCGATGCACGCGACGAGAAGGGCCCGGTGCTGACACGGCGTTTCGACGATACCGACGGCGCTATCGCGGCAGCCGCCATGCGGGTCGAACCGCCCAAGCTGGTGAGCCGCGCCGAACCGCTTCTGGTGCACCTTGCCGCGCTTTATCCCGAAGCGCGCGTTGTCGCCGACAGCCCCGCCGATGTCGTGCCGCTGCGGCGACTGCAGCGTGACGGCGAAATTGTCCTCCATCAGGGCGCCGAGCCGCTGCTTGAGGCCGCTGGCGTCGAGGAACAGCTCGAAACCGCGCTTGCTCCTGAGGTGACCCTGCGTTCTGGCGCGGTGCTGCGGTTCGAACCAGGGCGGACGCTGACCGCGGTCGACGTCGACAGTGCGGCCGCCAGCGAGGCTGCCGGGGATGCCGTGGCGATCAACCTGGAAGCCGCACCGGTGATCGCTCATCAGTTGCGTTTGCGTAACCTGGGCGGTCTGGTGGTCGTCGATTTCCTCAACATGCAGGACAAAAAGGCCGGGGGTCGCCTGGTCACTGACCTCTTCGTCGCATTGAAGAACGACCCGGCCGAAACCGCGCTCGATGGTCCCTCGCGTTTCGGACTGGTCGAGATGGCGCGCCAGCGTCTTGGGCCGACCCTTGCCGAAGCGGTGGGTTCGCCCGTGCAGGCGGCTTCGGATGCATTGATCCGTCGCCTGCGCCGGGAATCGCGCATGCAGGTTGGCGCCGCCTTTGAAATCCGGGCCTCGCCGGAGGTGGCCGAAGCCTTCCAGGGTGATGATCGCGGCAGCGCGATTGCACGTTGGGTCGGGCGTCGCCTGGAGCTGGTGCCCGACAAGAAGCGCCGGCACAACGACTTCGACGTGGCGCCGGAGCTTTAGGGCACCGGCTTGTTGATAGACCCGTGAATTCTTCAGTGCGCGAGTTTACCGCGGCCGGTGTTCCGATCTAGCTTGGCGTCCCCTGCCACTGCGCCTGACGTGCCATGAGCCAAGACCCGCCCAAAACCATCCCGTGCCCGATCTGCGGCAATCGGGCCGAGAAACGCTACAAGCCGTTCTGTTCGGATCGTTGCCGTATGCGCGACCTCGCGCACTGGATCGGCGCGGACGAGCCCTATGTCATCCCAGGCCCCTCGCTGGTGCCCGAAGGCATCGAGCTTGGCGAGGAAGAGCGGGCCCTGCTCGCCGAAGCCATGGCCGAGAGCCGTCTGGCGGGAGACAACGTCATCCGTGCTGATTTCCGCACCGGAAAAATCCTGGACGGTGACGACAGTTGAGCCTGATGGCGCGCTGGACAACACAGGGCGAATTGCATAAACATTCGCGCGCGTGCCCGGGTAGCTCAGTTGGTAGAGCAGCGGATTGAAAATCCGC
>JABIUG010000405.1 GCA_018700655.1 Rhodospirillaceae bacterium
CGATCTTCTCGCCCTGTGACAGGCGCACCTCGGCCTCCCGCAAAAAGCCAATAATCTGCTCGGGTGTATATCTCTTCCGGCTCATCTCTTCCTCCTCCTTTGGAGTTCAGATTAGCCGGACTCGCTCACTCAGCATGGACCAGTTATAGGGGAGCAGGTCACGACCCTTGAGCCCGCATGCTCCCCGACCTGGGTCATTCGAAACTTACAAGGCCGGGGCCGGGCTACGCCGCAGCCGAGCACGTCGGCGCTTCTAGCGCCCGCGAATCGAAGGCTGACGGGTCTTTTGTCGTCGATAGCTGCAGGGCTGCCAAGTAGCCTGGGCAATTTCCAGTCCCACCCCACCACGATTCATATGGTGGCATTTATGTGGGATACCAGTTACAGCCAGATCAAAAATCCCTGCAATATCAGCGCACTAGGTAAAGGGAATGGCGGAGAGGAAGGGATTCGAACCCTCGATGGGGGATTAGCCCATACTCCCTTAGCAGGGGAGCGCCTTCAGCCACTCGGCCACCTCTCCGTAGCCGCTTCTAAAGAGGTCGGCGGGTCACGTCAACGCACACGGCGAGGCTTGTGGAGAATGGACCAGCGTCAGCGCCTCTTCAGCCCTTCCACGCTGGGTTCTCGAAACGCTGGACTTCGATCACGTGGCCGTCGGGGTCGCGCAGCAAGAAGCTGTAGACACCAAACTGCGGCAGCGCCTGTGGCGCACCATCGGTTTCGACGCCCTTGGCGACGAGCCGCTCATAAACCCCATCGACGTCCTCGGTCACCAGAGTGAGGCAGATGCCCTCGGGAACGCTTGCGCTGTCCTCGCCTGCGATGCAGACCCCGAGATAACCCTTCTCGGCAATCTGGTAGATGCGCGCAGGGCCTTCATCAAGCACCAAGGGCAGACCCAGCGCCCCGCCATAGAACGCTGCCGCCCGCTCAAGATCGGGCGTGTAGACGAAGGTGACGAAACCATCGAACGGCGGGGTTTGTTCGGTCATGCCTGCTCTCCGAGATCGTTGCTGATCGTGCCGCGCGTCAGCCGGATCAGGGTATCCGAGGCACCTTGCAGAGAGTTCAAGGGACCGCCGTCCCCCTCTTCACCGCATCGCGTTCGCCGATCGTGTCGAACCAACGCTTGGTGTTGGGGAATTGGCTCCAGTCGGTGTCATACCATTCAGCGCGCATGACCCAGGGCCAGGTCGCGACGTCGGCGATCGAATAGTCGCCTGCCAGATAGGGCACCTCGGCCAGCCTGCGGTCCATCACACCCAGCAGGCGCATCGCTTCGCTGCGGTAGCGGTTCTTGCCATAGGGCACGTCTTCGGCGGCGAATTTGATGAAATGGTTGGCCTGGCCGAACATCGGGCCGACCCCGCCCATCTGGAACATCAGCCATTGCAGCACGGTGTAGCGTTCCCGGTCATCGGTCGGCATCAGCTTGCCGGTTTTCCTGGCCAGATAGATCAGGATCGCGCCGGATTCGAACAGGCTGATAGCCTCACCGCCCGGTCCGTCGGGATCGACAATCGCGGGGATCTTGTTGTTCGGGCTGATCGCCAAAAACTCCGGTTTGAATTGTTCATCAGCACCGATATCAACCCGGTGAACCGTATAGGGCAACCCGACCTCCTCGAGCATGATGGAGATCTTGCGGCCATTAGGCGTTGGCGCAGTATATAATTCTATCAACGACTTAACTCAACTTTCTGAACTTACACATCACTTTGGATATCACGATCGAACAATGGAACTTCGCGGCGTTTGAACCAGCGTATCAAGACCATGCCGGCGACAAAACCTCCGACATGGGCCCACCACGCCGTGTCGCTGCCGCCATTGTGGTCGTACCAGAAGGCAGCGCCGACCTGGAATGCGATCCAGATGACAAGCACAAGGCCGACATGCAGGCGCACCGGAATGGTGCGCAGCACCAGGACAAGCATCTGCCTTCTGGGGTGAAGCATCATGTAGGCGCCCAGCACGCCGGCAACCGCGCCGCTGGCGCCGATCACCGGGATGGTCGAGCCCGGTGACATCATGGTTTCGGTCAGGCCCGCGATGACACCACAGAGCAGAAAGAACGGCAGGAACCTGACATGACCCGTGGCGTCTTCCACGTTGTCGCCGAAGACCCAGAGAAACAGCATGTTGCCGCCAAGGTGGAAGTAACCGCTGTGGAGAAAGATCGAGGTCACCAGGCTGGCCCAGGCCGGAATGACCTCCAGGCCGTTCGGGAGCGTGGTCTTGCCGGTCACAACCGCGGGGATCAGGCCGTATTGCAGCCAGAGATCCCATTGCGTCTGATCGTCCATCAACAGCTGGAGCAGGAAGACCAGCGCATTGACTCCGATCAGACCAACCGTGACGACCTGAAACCGGATCAGCCGCAGCGGGTTGTCATCTTTGATCGGGAGGAAAGGCATGGTTCGCTGAGACACACGGACTTGTGATAACTGGTGTGAAACGCCTCACTCCCCCATGGAATGATACGCGCCAAGGTTGTGAGCGAAAACGTTCCTGGGGGGCACCATGCATGTTCAATTCGTGATCTGTCGAATCGCCGCGGCATTTCTCCTGGCGGGGTTCGTATCGGCCTGCAGCAACGCCAATTGGTCCTCTGTCCATCGCGAGTACCAGATTTCAGAAGATGACGGGCTCAACAGCGTCCTGATCGATGCCAAGCAAAGCGCCATCCTGACATTCGAAAGACCAGCCAACGGACACTGGTATTTTGCTGGATGGCCCGATGAAGTAGTTGTCGATGAAGTATATGGCAATTATGAAAGAGCAGTCAGAGGCACAGTTACTTCATTCTGTGCAGAACCAAGCCCGGATGCCCTTGCTGCAGTTTCTGCAAACTTCGCAGCTAGCCTAAACGGATCGATAGCTGGCGAAGGGTCGGGATCTGCGGCCTTTGGGATAGCGCTAGCCGAAGCCGTAGGTGAACTAGGCAAAAGAAACGCAACAATTGCCATGCTGCGAGATGGTTTCTATCGGCTTTGTGAAGGCTGGGCCAATGGCTATGTCGACGAATTTACATACCAGCAACATGCCAATAAACTGACCAACGCCATGGTGGTTCTTCTCGCTGTCGAAGAGTTGACACCGGAGACAACGAGTTCCGGCACCAGTATCGAAGTGACCTCATCCGGCTCAAGCACCGTCGAAATCGACACAACTGCAGACACCAACGTCCAAGAGCCAGATGCTGCAGCCAACGACGACGGTTCGACCGCAGAACAAACTGCGGCGGAAACCCAAACCGACAACGACGATATTTCTGTCCCCGAAGGCTAGCTTAGCCCAGCTTCTGCAATGCCTGTTCTAGATCGGCGATGAGGTCATCAACGTGCTCGACGCCAACAGACAGGCGCAACAAATCGTCGGGCACGGGGCTTTCGGGCCCCTCGACCGTGGCGCGGTGTTCAACCAGGCTTTCGACACCGCCCAGCGAGGATGCGATCTTGAAGAGCTTGAAGCGGGCCCAGGCCTTCCTGGCCCCGGCCTCTCCGCCCTTGATGCGGATCGAGAGCATGCCGCCGAAACCACCGGACATCTGGCTGCCTGCGATGTTATGGCCACGGAACGACGATAGACCGGGGTAAAGCACCTCGGCCACGCCATCATGGCCTTCCAGATGGAGTGCAATCGCCATGGCGTTCTCGCTGGCACGCCCGACGCGCAGGCCCAGCGTGCGCAGGCCGCGCATCAGCAGCCAGGCCTCGAACGGGCCCAGGATCGCGCCGGTCATGTGACGGATATGGCAGACATGTTCCCAGAACGGTGTGGTTTCCCGGGCGATCAGGACGCCTGCGACGATGTCACTGTGACCGTTGAGATACTTGGTCGCCGAATGCATCACGATATCTGCGCCCAGTGTCAGCGGGCGGCAATGAAGCGGTGTCGCAAAGGTGTTGTCGACCACGCTGACTGCGCCGGCTTCGCGCGCAATCGCGGTCGCTGCGGCTATGTCGGTCACCGTCATGGTCGGGTTGGCCGGGGTTTCGAGCCAGACGATGCGTGTTTCGCCAGGACGCACAGCCTCCTGCAGCGCATCGAGATCACCGGTCGGGAACCACGTCACTTCGATGCCCCAGCCTTCGACGACCGAGGCCATCAGGCCACGCAGGGCCCAGTAGAGCGTTTCCTGCATGACGACATGGTCGCCTGCCTTGAGCGCCTGAAAGACCGCCGAAGCCGCCGCCATGCCCGAACCGAACAGGCGCGCCTGTTCGCCCTCCTCCAACTCTGCGATCAGCGCTTCGGGCTGTTCGTAGGTCGGGTTCTGGTCGCGGGCATAGGCATAGGGTTTGCCGTAGCTCGCCGGATCGGTCGCATAGGTCGAGGCGAGATGGAGCGGCAGCACGACCGCCTTGTGGTCGCTGCTGGTCCAGCCCAGGCCCTGGGCCATCTTGGTCGCATCGGCCATCGGCCGATTGCTGGTCCTGCCCGCCAGTGCGGCATCAAGGTCAGCGATCAGGTCATCGCCATCCTCGAGCCCGATCGAGAGGCGAAGCTGGTTTACCGGCACCGGTGAATCATAAGCATCGGAACTTCGGCGATGTTCGATCAGGGTCTCGGGCCCGCCAAGCGACGTCGCATTCTTGATCAGCTTCGTCGCGCCCCAGACCCGCAGCGCATAGGCTTCGTCGCCATCGACCTCGAACGACACCATCGCACCGAAACCCGTCATCAGGCGTTTGGCCATCGTATGCGTGGGGTGGCTCGGCAAGCCGGGGTAATAGACCTTGGTCACGCCGGTATGGCTGTCGAGAAATGCCGCGACCTTCTGCGCGTTCCTCTGGGCCTGCTCCATCCGCAGATGCAGGGTACGCAGGCCGCGCAGCAACAGCCATGCCTCGAACGGCCCCAGCATCGCGCCCGAGCGCATGCGCATGCGGTCAAGCCGGTGCCAGTAATCGTCCTTCACGCGGGTTGCGATCGTGCCGCAGACCACATCGGAATGGCCGTTGAGGAACTTTGTCGCCGAATGCAGGACGATGTCGGCACCCTGATCCAGGACACGCTGGATCGGTGGCGGTGCAAATGTCGCATCAACCACGACGCGGGCACCGGCTTCATGCGCCAGTTCGGCGACGCGTTCGACATCGACAATCACGAGCTCGGCGTTGGACGGCGTCTCGACCCAGACGATCTTGGTCACGCCCGGCCGCAGCTTCGCCGCCATGTCGTCGAGATCGCCTGTTGTATAGGTGTCGATCTCGATGCCCCAGGCATTGATCATATCGCCAATCAGGTAGTGAATGCCGCCATATCCGTAATGGGGCATCAACACGTGATTGCCAGTATGGAGCGCCTCAAAGACCATCGCCATCGAGGCCGAACCCGATCCGGTCACCATGGCTGCTTCGGCATGCTCCAGTTCGGCCAGCAAAGCTTCGACCTGCCAGTAGCAGGGATTGTCGGGCCGGCTGTACCAGAGCCCCTCGGAGGCCGGCATCGCGGGATCGCGGACATAGGTTGTCGCAGGCTGGATCGCCGGGGTTACCCCACCGGTGGTCTCCTCCAGCCAGCCCAGCGCCTGGGCAAGTAGGGTATCTGTGTGTTGGCCCTTGCCGGCCATTAGCCGGCGAGTTTCTTGCGCAGGATCTCGTTGACCGCCTTGGGATTGGCCTTGCCGCCCGAGGCCTTCATGACCTGGCCGATGAAGAACCCGAAGAGTTTGTCCTTGCCGCCACGGTACTCGGCAACCTTCTCGGTTTCGCGCGCCATGACCTCGTCGATCACGGACTCGATCGCGCCGGTATCGGTGACCTGCTTGAGGCCCTTCTCTTCGACGATCACGGCGGCTGCCTTTCCGGTTTCGAACATCTCGCTGAAGACGTCCTTGGCAATGCGCGCCGAGATCGTGTCGTCGGTGATGAGGTCGATCAGCTCACCCATCGCGTCAGCGCTCACGGGGCTGTCTTCGACGCCCTTGCCCGCCTTGTTGAGCTGGCCGAAGAGTTCGGAGATTACCCAGTTGGCCGCCAGTTTCTTGTCACGGCCTTCGGCGACGACTTCGTAGAAATCGGCGTTTTCCTTCTCGGCCACGAGCACGCTGGCGTCATAGGCAGGGAGGCCGAATTCCGCCATGAACCGTTCCTGCTTGGCAGCGGGGAGTTCGGGCATGGTAGCCGCGATTCCGTCGACCCAATCCTGCTCGAAACGCAGGGGCAACAGATCGGGATCGGGGAAATAGCGATAGTCGTGCGCCTCTTCCTTGCTGCGCATACTGCGCGTCTCGTTCTTGGCGACGTCGAACAGGCGGGTCTGCTGTTCAATCGATCCACCGGCCTCCAGAACATCGATCTGCCGGTTCGCCTCGAACTCGATCGCGCGCTGCATGTAACGCACGGAGTTGAGGTTCTTGATCTCGCAACGGGTGCCGAATTCCTCACCGGCCTTGCGTACGGAAACGTTGGCATCCACGCGCATCGAACCTTCCTGCATGTTGCCATCGCAGGTCTCGGCGTAACGCACGATGGTGCGCAGCTTGCGCACGTAGTCGGCAGCTTCCTCGGGCGAGCGCATATCAGGATCAGAGACGATCTCCATCAGGCCGACACCGGACCGGTTGAGATCGACATAGGAACTGTCGGGCGCCTGATCGTGCAGGCTCTTGCCCGCATCCTGTTCGACATGCACGCGCTCCACACCAATCCGCTTGGTGCCGCCGTCTTCGAGGTCGACATCGATATAGCCGCCGGTGACGACCGGCTGCTTGAACTGCGAAATCTGATAACCCTGCGGCAGGTCGGGATAAAAGTAGTTCTTGCGGTCGAACACCGAGGTCAGATTGATCCGGCCGTTGATCGCCAGGCCGGTTTTCACCGCCTGTTCGATGCAGGTCATGTTGATCACCGGCAGCATGCCCGGCATGCCGGCATCAACCGGCGAAACCTGGTTGTTGGGCTCGGCGCCGAACTCGGTCGAGGCACCAGAAAACAGCTTCGATTTCGAAATGATCTGGGCGTGGACCTCAAGCCCGATCACGTATTCCCAGGTGCCCGTGGCGCCTTCAAGCGTGGTTCCCATGATCAATATCCCTCCGGACGGGCATCAAATGCAGCAGCCTCTTCCAGCGCCCGGCCGACGCGCAGAACGGTTGCTTCGTCGAACGCCTTGCCGACGACCTGCAGGCCCAACGGCAGACCATCAGCGGTGAGCCCCGCCGGCACCGAAATACCCGGCAGGCCGGCAAGGCTGACCGGCACGGTGAAGACATCGTTGAGATACATCGCGACGGGATCGGTCGGTGGATCATCGGCACTGAACGCGGCGGACGGCGTCGCTGGCGTCAGGATTGCATCAACCGTGTCCCAGGCATTGCGGAAGTCATCTGCAATCCGGGTGCGGACCTTCTGGGCTTTCAGGTAATAGGCATCGTAGTAGCCGGCAGAAAGCACATAGGTTCCGATCAGAATGCGGCGTTTGACTTCGGCACCAAAACCCTGCGAACGAGTCTGCTCATACATTTCGGTCAGGTCATCACTATCGATGCGCAGGCCGAACTTCACCCCATCGTAGCGCGCAAGGTTGGACGACGCCTCGGCAGGCGCGACAACGTAGTAGGTCGGCAGCGCATACTTGGTGTGCGGCAGGCTGATCTCGACCGTCCTGGCGCCCTGCTCTTCAAGCCAGCG
>JABIUG010000406.1 GCA_018700655.1 Rhodospirillaceae bacterium
CATGTTCGCGCCACCCGTTGACCCGTCCGGCGAGCGTTATCCCGATGCCACGCCCAATCCGATCCACATCGTTGCGGCCGAACCGGTCTCGACCTTCTCGATCGATGTCGACACGGCGGCCTATGCCAACACCCGCCGGTTCCTCGAAAGCGGCCAACTGCCGCCGGCCGATGCGGTGCGGGTGGAGGAACTGATCAACTATTTCGACTATACCTATGCCCCGCCGAACGACTCCAAAGTGCCGTTCGCCACGGCGGTCTCGGTCGTGCCCACACCCTGGAACGACGCGGCGCAGCTCGTCCATATCGGCATCCAGGGTTACGACCTCGTCGAAGAGGACCGGCCCGCAGCAAACCTCACCTTCCTGGTCGATGTCTCCGGTTCGATGAATTCCGACGACAAGCTGGGCCTGCTGGTCCAGGGCCTGCGCCTTCTGGTCGGCGAGCTGGGCGAAGACGACACGGTCGCGATCGTGACCTATGCCGGCGGTGTGCGCATCGCCCTACCGCCGACGCCGGGGTCCGATAAGGCGGCGATCCTGGGCGTACTCGACAGCTTGCGCGCGGGCGGCTCGACCGCCGGTGCCGCGGGGCTGGAGACGGCCTACAACCTGGCTTACCAGTCGTTTAACGTCGAAGGCGTGAACCGCATCCTTCTTGCGACCGATGGTGACTTCAATGTCGGCATTTCCGATCCCGATCTGCTGGAACAGGAGATCGCACGCCAGCGTGAGAGCGGAGTTTACCTCTCGGTCCTGAGCTTCGGGCGCGGCAACCTCAACGACGAGGTAACCCAGCGGCTGGCCCAGAACGGCAACGGCAATGCGGCCTATATCGCTTCGCTGCTGGAGGCCAAGAAGGTCCTGGTCGACGAACTCGGCGGCACGCTGTTCCCGATCGCCAACGATGTGAAGATCCAGGTCGAGTTCAACCCGGCCCAGGTCGCCGAATACCGCCTTCTGGGCTACGAAACCCGCATTCTCGAACGTGAAGATTTCGACAACGACACGGTTGATGCCGGCGAGATCGGCAACGGCCACAACGTCACCGCGATCTATGAGATCGTACCGGTCACGGCCCAGTTTCGCTGGATGGGTGAACTGCGCTACGGCGAAGCACCTGCGACAGAACCCGATGACCAGTTCTCTGGCGAACTCGCCTATCTCAAGATCCGCTACAAACTTCCCGGCGAAGACACCAGCAATCTGATTTCCCGCCCGATTGCATCCGAACAGGCATTTGCGTCGCTTGAAGAGGCACCCGGCGACGTTCGCTTTTCCGTCGCCGTCGCGGCCTATGGCCAGCTCCTGCGCAACGACGCCTTCCTGCACACTTACGGCTTCGACGACGTCGTCGATCTCGCCAACACCGCCAGAGGCGAAGACAGCTTCGGCTACCGCGCCGAATTCATCCGCCTGGCCGACCTCGCGGGCACGCTTTCGAGCCGGTGGTCAGCCCTGAACGAATAGGGTGGCCTGATCCCAACCGATCCCCTGCGCAGGCAGGGATCCATGCGCCCGAGTGGACCCGAAACGCGCTGTTCGTCCGGATGGGTCCCAGCCTTCGCTGGGGATCAGGTCAAAAGGAAGCTCTCTGTCAGTGCCTGCTGGCTTCGCCCAGAACAGCTGTCTTGAGCAGCTTGGATTCCTCGACGTATTCACCGCCTTCCGAGGCCGCGGGCATGACGTCGCTGTAGCGGTCTTCGAGCACGACATGGGGATCGTGGCCTTCAACCCAGCCCAGGAAAAAGTCGTGGAGGTGATAGCCGATCAGGTGCTGGACGTCTTCGCGCAGGTGCTTGGCGACCGCGGGCGGGACGGCGAGATACTGGTTTTCCTCCTGGCGCAGCCAGCCCAGGCTGTAACCGGTGATCATGCCGACGCGGTATTCATCCTGCGTCAGGTTCCTGCCGCCGCCGTGAAAGACGCTGCCGAGATAGATCATGCACGAGCCCTTGGGCATAACGGCATGGGTGATCTCGCTGTTTTCGTCGGGTTGGGTATCGTCATCCCAGTCGTGGCTACCCAGGATGACGTTGGTCGCGCCGTTCTCCTCGGTGAAATCGGTCAGCGCCCACATCGTGTTGCACAGGCTCTGGGGTCCGGGATGGCGGAAGGGCATCAGGCCGTCATCCCGATGGATGATCTGCTGGCCTTCGCCCGGGCCGATCGCCACGGCCTGGGTGACATGGAGGTGATAGCGCTCGCAATGGGGCAGCAGGAGATTGTCCATCGCCGAGAGGATGGTCGGGTTGGTCGCGAGTTCCTCGCCATAGGTCTTCGACTTGGCGACCAGCGAGCTGACCCGCTTGGTCTTGTAACCCCAGAAATCGCCCTCGCCGTTATAGGCACGTTCGAGAAAGGGATCGAGTTCGCTGCGCACCTGATCGATCACGGCATCGTCGACCAGATTGCGGAAAACGACGGCGCCGTCTTCCATCAGGATCGCCATTGCTTCGTCGATGGGTGTGTTGCGGTCGACCGAACGGACCTGGCCCATGGTTGTCTCCTTGTGTGTTGGCATCGATGTGTCTGGCGCCATTGTGCATGGCTGCGATGCACTTGGGAATTGTTCTCACAGGTTCAGAGTTCGTCCTGCTCCAGCCGTTCGGCGGCAACGGATTCCATGATTTTGCGCACTTCGGGAACTTCATCGAGAAAGGCCCGGAAGGCAGAGGTGTGGAGCACAAGAAGATTGCAGTAACCAAGGGCAACGACTTCGGCGGTGCGCGGGCGGTCGAACAGGAGTGCGATCTCGCCAAAGAAATCACCGCTACCCAGCAGGAAACGCTGGTCGCCGGCCAGGACCTCGACTGAGCCCGTTGAGATGAAATACATCGCCTGGTCATGGGCTCCGGCATGGACAATGTGCTCGCCCGGGAACACGACACGGGCTGGAGCTTTGCGGCAATCCGGCGTGTGTGTTCTTCGGGCAGTTGCGAGAGGAACGGCACCCTGGCGACCAGTTGATGGGGTTTCAGCCCCAGGTCGAGAGACGGGTAGCCGGTTTGTTGCGCACGCAGATCGTCGATTGCCTGGCTGAGATCGTCCAGCACGTCACCGCCGATCAGGCCCTGATCGCCGAGCTGCTTGAGCTCGCGGTCTGCGACACGACAGACCATACGCGCCAGAAACCGTTTCTTGAGGGCTGTGCTGTAGTCCGGGTATTGCGCTTCCATTGCCGAAAGACAGCGCCTGGCTACGGCGTCACGTCGCGCGATCGCCTCAGCCAACATGGCCAGATTGTCATCGCCGACCAGGGGCGCCACGGCAGGCAAGGCGTGGTGTCTGACGTCTTCCATCGCCGCGGTCATCGCCTGCAACACCTGGAAACGATCGGCCAGCTCGCCGGCCAGTGTGAGCGAAAAACCCAAATGGCGCTGAACGAATTGTGCGGTCCGCAGCCGCCAACCGTAGCCGGTAAATCGCTGCGATGTGGTTTCATAGGCCTCATCGCCGCCGCTTCTGATCGCGTCGAGAAGATCGCCGGTATGGGCCAGAAGCTGGCGCGCTACACGGGGCGAGATGACACCATCGTGGAACCGGTCGAGGTAAACCTTGTGTTCGTGACGGGTCAGCATGGCTAGGCCGATGCCGTGCCAGTCGATCACGGGGGATGTTTCGGGTGTTTCGCCGTGCTCAAGCCGTGGCGCCTGTGTCGCATCAAGGCCGTGCTCGACCGACAAGCGCGCTATCTCTTTGTCGATGTTGCGGATCGCAAAGGTGAGCGCCCGCTCCCGGGTCGCCTGATCGGCCGTTGACAGGCGGTCGAGGCGCAGCAGGCTGAGCAGCGGCCGGATGGTCGTGGCGTTGACCGCCAGGGTAAACATCACAAAGCCGCAGACCATGACACCGATTAAGGCACGCAGGTCTTCCGGTACCGCCGGATTCTCCATGACAGCCAGTGCCAGCGCGAGCGATACGGCACCACGCAGGCCGCCCCAGACCATGATGACATTGTGGGCGTTGTTGGCAGCCTGGTGGATCAATCCGAAGATGATGCCGGCTCTGGCGACAAAGGCGACGCCGATCAGCACCGCCAGAATGCCGAGATCGGCAGTCCGCGCTTCGGCCAGGATCACCGGTGCCGCCATGCCGACCATGATGAAGATGATCGACGTTGCCCAGAAATCCATCTGTTCCCACATCACACGCAAGCTGCGCCAGGTGCTGCCGGCCATGCTGGTGGGACCGCGTTCGCCCACGACCAGCCCCGCGGCGACAACCGCCATGACACCCAAGACATGCAACTCGTGCTCGGCGACGACGAAGGCAAGCCAGGCCAGGCAGAGCGTCAGGGTGGTCTGGGCGAACGGGATCTTCAGGCGGCTGATCACACAAAGTGCGGCCAGCGCCATCGCCGCGCCGACCAGCACACCGCCCAGAAAGACACGGATAAACTCGATGATACCGGCTGCCACGCCGGTCTGTTCAGAGCTGGTCAGCATGGCCAGAAGGATGCCGAACAACACGATTGCGGTGGCGTCGTTGAACGGGCTTTCACCCTCGACCAGAAGGGCCAGCCGTTTGGGTGCGCCGAGATCGCGGAACAGCGCAACCACGGCGACCGGGTCGGTTGCCGAAACGATTGCGCCCAGCAGCAGGCAGCCGAGCAGTTCGACGCCCGAAACCAGGTTGATTGTGTAGCCGACCGCGGCGGTCGAAAGCAGCAGGCCGACAACGGCAAGCGACATGATCGGTGCGATGTTGTCGATGAGCCGGCGCACATCGATCGACATCGCCGAATTAAACACCAGGCCTGGAAGGAAGATGAAAAGCACCGCCTTGGAGGTGATGTCGAGATCATCGAGCCCTGCGAAGGCGTCGCCGATCAGCCAGAGACCTTCGATGTCGTGGCGCAGGCCCTCGATCCCCAGCCCCAGGGCGATGCCCGCAACGGCGAGAAGGACCGTGTAAGGTATGCGCAGCCAGCCTGAAACCGGAAGCAACAGAACCGCCATGGCCAACAGAACGGCAAGACCAAACACGGAAAGCACGAGTTCATGCAATGCAGACGCCCGCCCATCCAGCGAAACGTTATCATCGGTCCACGGCGGGCGGGGCATCTTGACCTGTGTCAAGTACCAGCCGTATGCGGAGGCCTAAAATGAGTTGTCTTGCGGGGCGCGGATCATGGCACGATTGAGATTCGGTGACTTCCAGCGCGAGGTCGTACTGCGGCAACGCCAGATCAGTTACAACGAACTGACGCCGCGTGCCGTGTTGGGCCCGGACGGCGAGCCGTTACCCCATCATCCCGATCACATCCGTCCGCGCGGTGTCGATGTCTATCGTCTGCTCGCGCCCTATCTCAGCGTGCGGTTCATCGCCCAGGTTCGCGCAGTCGTGCCTTTGGCGGTTTACCTCGTCCTGTTCCAGTTGCTGGTCCTGCGCCAGGACATTTCCGAGGAAACGGTCATCGTTGGCGGCCTGCTTGCCGTCATTCTGGGACTGATGCTCTTCATGGAAGGCCTCCATCTCGGGCTGATGCCGTTTGCCGAGGCGATCGGCAACCGTTTGCCGCAACGCCAGCGTCTGCCGGTCGTGCTTGGCGTCGCCTTCATCCTGGGCATCGGCGCGACCTTTGCCGAACCCGCAATCGGCGCGCTGCAGGCCGCCGGGTCGATCGTCGATCCCGCGCGTGCTCCTTATCTCTATGCCTTGCTGAACCAGTGGAGCGGCCTGCTGGTTTTGATGGTCGGAATCGGGGTCGGTATTGCCACCGTGCTGGGCACGGTGCGGTTCATTTACGGCTGGGGTCTGAAGCCGCTGATCTACCTGGTGCTGGTGCCGACGCTTGGCATGACCGTCTACTTCATGACCCATGAAGACCTGCAACATGTCCTGGGCCTGGCCTGGGATTGCGGTGCGGTCACGTCGGGGCCGATCACGGTGCCGCTGGTTCTTTCACTGGGCATCGGAATTGCCGCTGCGGCAGGCAAGAACCAGTCGTCGCTTTCGGGTTTCGGGATTGTCACGCGGGCCTCGCTTTTCCCGATTGTCATCGTGATGATGCTGGCGCTCTAGATCGAACAGACCGTCAGCCCCGAGGAAATCATGGCGCTGGCAACGCTGGCCGCACAGGAAGCCGCCGCCGATCCCGAATGGTGTGCCGAGGCACCCGGTGCTGAACTGATCGGGGGGCTGCGCGCGATCCTGCCGTTGGTGCTGTTCCTGGCCATTGTCATGAAATTTCTGCTGCGCGAGCGCGTGCCCCATGCCGCCATCGTGGTCAACGGCATTGTTCTGGCCCTGCTTGGCATGATGATCTTCAATCTGGGTCTGACCTTCGGTCTGGCCAAGCTGGGCAGCCAGTCGGGCAGCATCGTGCCGTCGGCCTTCGCGGCCCTGGAAAACGTGACCGGTTCGCCTCTTTATCCCTATGTCCTGGGTGTTTCCGTGGCCCTGCTCTTTGCCTGGATCCTGGGCTTTGGTGCAACGCTCGCGGAACCCGCGCTCAATGCACTGGGCATGACGGTTGAAAGCCTGACCAACGGTGCCTTCCGCAAGCAGATGCTGATGTATGCGGTCTCGACCGGTGTCGGCTTCGGGATTGCCAAGATCACCTTCGAATTGCCCCTGGGTTGGCTGTTGCTGCCGCTCTACGGCATCGGCGTCGTTCTGACGGTGTTGTCTTTGGAGGAGTTCGTGAACATTGCCTGGGACAGCGCTGGCGTCACCACCGGCCCGGTGACGGTGCCGCTGGTTCTGACCATGGGGCTGGGCTTCGGCGGCGCGGTCGATGTCGTTGAAGGTTTCGGTATTCTCTCGATGGCCTCGATCTGCCCGATCATTGCGGTGCTGACCCTTGGCCTGGTGCTCAAACGCCGCGTCAACCGCCACGCCCAGGAAGTCGCACAAACGGAGGTGTCGTCGTGACCCGCGAGATCAATGTTCTGACCGATGTGGCGCTGATCACCTGTGTCGTCCAGCGCGGTGCGGCCGACGCTATCGTCACGGCGGCGCAATCTGCCGGCGCACAGGGTGCGACCGTGCATTTTGGCCGTGGTTCTGGCGTGCGCGAGCGCCTCAGAGTGCTGGGTGTCGCGGTCGATGTCGAAAAGGAGATCATCAACATCGTGGTCTCCAGCGAGCAGGTCGATCGCGTCTTCGAGAAGATCTATCTGGCCGGCGGGCTCGATACACCGGGGATGGGCATCATGTATGTCACGCCGCTGGAAAAGGCCGCGACCTACATTCCGCCTGATTTCATGGAGCGCGTGACCAAGCGTCGCGGCACCCAGGGTGTCGATTGATGACACCGTCTGATGCGCAAAAGCTGATTGTCGCCTGCCTCAGCCGGGGCAAAGCCCATGAAGTGGCTGAGGCGCTCCATGCCGATCACGGTATCGATACCTTCCAGTTCAGCCATGGCCGGGGCGCGGGCCTGCTTCGGGCCGTGCGTGCGCGCGACATGATCGAGGTCGATATGCTGGTAGTCATGGTTCCGCACGAACGCGCCGACGAGATCTTTGCCGTCATCCATGAACTGGCTGAAATCGACCGGCCGGGCGGCGGTCTGATGCTCCAGATGCCGGCGGCACGCGCTGCAACGCTGGGTCTGCCGCTACCTCTCGAACAGACCGTGCAAGAGGCCTAGTTCGGGCCAAGCCGCTGATACAGTCTTGTAAGCGCAACGCTCACGGGCTTCACTCCATCATCAGGTGATGGAGCATCTCATGAGACTGAAAGACAAGGTTGCGATCGTGACCGGCGGAGCGTCCGGGATCGGGCGCGCAATCGCGTTGGCCTTCGGGCGTGAGGGCGCCAGGGTGCTCATCGCCGATATCCGCGAAGACCCGATCGAAGGTGGTGAACCCACCCATGTCGCGGTTATAGAAACCGGCAGCGATGCCCTCTTTATCCATTGTGATGTTTCGGTCTGGGCCGATGTTGACCGCGCTGTCACGACTGCGGTCGAGACCTGGGGTTGCCTCGACATCATGGTCAATAACGCCGCGACCAGTACCGGGGGCGCCCTGCTCGAGACAACAGAGGAAGACTGGAACCATGTCATGGCGGTCAATGCGACCGGGGTGTTCTTTGGCTGCAAGCGGGC
>JABIUG010000006.1 GCA_018700655.1 Rhodospirillaceae bacterium
CTTGCTCATGGTTTTCTGCCTCATCTTCGTTCCCTTCGGTCACTACGATGAGCCAGAAAACCTCTCTTATGAAAACCCCTCAGTCTGTCCCAAAGGCGCTGACGTCAGACACTTCCATATAGCGTTTGGCCAAGTTGAAGCGCTGGCCGAGGAGCCCATTATCCCCTTCCTCCGGGCGGCCTACGCCGAAACCTCTCGTATCCGACACGCCATTGAGGCTGAGGGCGTCCGCAGTGGTATCTTGTAGCGCGCCGGCCTGTCCGTTCATATCCGGTAACCCTCATCACTTACGTCAAGTATATAAGACCCCTCCCAAGAGGGGCACACACCACTCCCCTCCCTCGCACCCTCCTCAAAATCCTAGACTTCTCTGAAGTGGTACCTAGGTACTCCCCCCACTAAATCACGTACCGACTGGCTTTTCAGAAAGCCTCAACCACCCCACCACCTAGAGAACCCTCACATAGAGAGCACAGGCACAGCGGTCTTCAGAGAGCTTTGTCAGACTAACGCCGATTAGGTTGAAGATGTGATTCTAGGCAGTCTACGAACGGCGCAGAAAATCTACGAATTTCCACAGCCATTAGGCGATTGAAGAATGCCTTGAATTTTGGTCTGACAGTGCCTCGGCAGAAGCTACGGCAGCGTCGCCGTTGCGCCTAGACGAGTTACCGTGACATTGCCAGCTCAGTGAATCGTCGATGAAATCACAATCGCTGCCGAATATTTCATTCGTAGATTTGCTCTCGCACTTCGCGGGTGTGTTTGCAGTTACCACGGTAGGTGAAACCGGGGCACGTACACTCCAGGTGCCCGGCCCGGCCAAACTTGACCAGATACGATGCTGATGGGTCACGGGAACTGGTAAACTCCCAACTGCCCGTTTCGAGGACAGGAGTGGGCACTGTCAGACTAAAATTCCAGGCATTCTTCAATCGCCTAATGGCTGTGGAAATTCGTAGATTTTCTGCGCCGTTCGTAGACTGCCTAGAATCACATCTTCAACCTAATCGGCGTTAGTCTGACAGCACCCCCGGATACCTAGGTATCCGCGTTTGGGTTGTGCGGCTTAGCGAAGGAGCCTGACGCCCTCAGGCTCCACGAGCGCCTCGATGCGGGCTGCCCATTGCTCGAACGCCTCGCGCACCTCAGCCCTGTAGTCGTAGTGGTCATATCCCGCGCCGGATCCACGCGCTGGTGCATGATCTAAGGCGACATCTCTCACGTGAGGGGGAACGCCAAGCTCTCCCATGCGCGTCTCCACCGTGTGGCGGATGGCGTGGAACGGGGTTGTCAAGCTATGCGGCTCCCGACCGCACAGCTACCACTTTCGGGGCTGTCTTGCTCAAGCACGGCGGCCCCTTACTTATGTCCGTTCCGGTGACACAGCCTTGCCGAATTGCGCGTCGTCGGTGACATCGTGGTGATACAGCCGAAAGCTTAAAAGGCCCGCAGGGCCGATTGTTCCGAATTTCTCTTATATTTCCGATAGTTAAATGTCGGTCCCGACAGGAGTCGAACCTGTGACCTCTGCCGCCGCTGGGCAGTAACGGCCCGGGTCGGCGAACCAAGGCGAGCTCGGGCGAGCCGGTGATCATGCGATTCTACAATCACATACCGGCTCGCCAGATCAGGAATCGCATCAGGCCGGCACTCTGGCAGAGCTGTTTCAAGTTTTGTGTCGAGCGTAATCCCTGGGATCGTGTGGTTTCGTATTTTCACTACCGCCAGCATCATGATCCCGGCTTGTTCACGTCGTTCTCTGCGTTTATCCGGTCAGGTGATGTGCTGGACCTGAAACGCTGCGGGATCGATCTCTATACAATCGACGGAGAGGTCGTTGTCGACCGGATTTGCCGCTTCGAGAATCTGGCCCAGGAGATGGAAGAGGTCTTTGCCCAAGTTGGCATCGAGGAAGACCGGGAACTGCCCAAGGCCAAGTCACAGTTTCGACCGAGCAACATCGAGTATCGCGCGCATTACGACGATGCCGACAGAATTCTGGTCGGGGATATCTTCGGCGACGAAATCGAACTGCTGGGTTACGCCTTCTAGCGTCTCAGCAGGTCACCGTGTCGTTGTTTTTGCTCTCGGAGACCGTGGCCGTCTCGACCAGCAGTTCCAGCAGGCTGGCACGAAGCTCGGTTGCTTCCTTTTCCATCCGCGCGACATCGCGTGACAGGTCTTGGACCGTGGAAATCTGTGTGTTGAGTGCCGTCTCGACCATTGCCGTGTCCTCATTCGCCGGATGCTGCGTTGTCCGGTAACCATCAACATGGCCCCTCTTTGGTAACAACAGCGTGACCCAGCTCACATCAGTTTGGACGGGGAGCATGGAATTGCCACCCAACGTGCCGTTTTGTGCGCGCGGTCACACATCGCGCCGTGCAGGCGACAATGCGATCAGGCCGCGTTCGTCGCCTGTTCTCCGGCAACATCCGCGATGTCGCGGATGATGGCGGTGATTTCGAAGTCCTTGGGGGTGAATATCCGTGCGACTCCGGCGTTTTTGAGCGATTCGATGTCCTCAGCCGGGATGATGCCGCCGACCACGATGGGAATATCGCCGCAGCCTTCCTCATCCATCAGGCGCCTGACTTCGGCGACCAGGCGGATATGGGCACCAGACAGAATCGAGAGGCCGACGACGTGGACGCTTTCCTCGACGGCAGAGGCTGCAATCTGTTCGGGTGACAGGCGGATGCCCTGGTAGACGACTTCCATGCCGCAGTCGCGGGCGCGCAGGGCGATCTGTTCGGCACCGTTGCTGTGCCCATCCAGACCGGGTTTGCCGACCAGCAACTTGACCCTGCGGCCAAGTGCCTTGGAAGCGGCCTCGACATGCTCGCGCGCCTTGGTCATGGCGTCAGCCGGGGCGGCGGCGCTGGCGGCTGCCAGGCCGGTCGGGGCGCGGTATTCGCCGAAGGCTTCGCGCAGGGCACGGCCCCATTCGCCGGTGGTTACGCCCGCTTTCGCGCAGGCGATCGAGGGCTCCATGATGTTGCGGCCCTCACGCGCCGCCGATTTCAGGTTCTCGACCGCTGCCGTCGCCGCATCGGTATCACGCGCTGCGCGCCAGGCTTTCAGGTTCTCGATCTGCTCGTCTTCGGCGCCTGCCCCGACCGTCATGAAACCCCCGTCGCTTCCTTCTGTGAGTGGCGAGGGTGCTGATTCGGTGAACATGTTGACACCGATCACCGATATGTCGCCGGCTTCGATCGCCGAGACGCGGGCGCTGTTGGCTTCGACCAGCTTCTGTTTCATGTAGCCGGTCTCGACCGCCTGGGTCGCGCCGCCGAGCTTTTCGATGGTCGCCAGCTCGGCCCAGGCTGCTTCCTTCAACTCGGCGGTCCTGGCTGCGATTTCGTGGCTGCCCTCGAAGATGTCACCGAATTCCAGCAGGTCGGTCTCATGGGCCACGATCTGCTGCAGGCGCAGGCTCCACTGCTGGTCCCAGGGGCGCGGCAGGCCCAGCGCCTCGTTCCAGGCCGGAAGCTGCACGGCGCGTGCGCGCGACCCCTTGGAAAGCGTGACGGCAAGCATTTCCAGCAGGATACGGTAGACGTTGTTTTCGGGCTGCTGCTCGGTCAGGCCCAGCGAATTGACCTGCACGCCGTAACGGAAGCGCCGCAGTTTCGGATCTTCCACGCCATAGCGTTGGGCGCAGATCTCATCCCACAATTCGGTGAAGGCGCGCATCTTGCACATCTCGGTGACGAAGCGGATGCCGGCATTGACGAAGAAACTGATGCGCCCGACGACACGTGCAAATCCTTCGTCGCTGACGGTGCCCGATGCCTTGACGTCATCGAGGATCTGGATCGCGTTGGCCAGGGCAAAGGCGATTTCCTGGACCGGCGTCGCACCGGCTTCCTGCAAGTGGTAGGGGCAGACATTGATAGGGTTCCATTTGGGCACTTCAGCCACGGAAAAGATGATCGTGTCGGTCGTGAGTTTGAGCGAAGGGGCCGGCGGGAAGATATAGGTCCCGCGTGAGAGATACTCCTTCACGATGTCGTTCTGGATCGTGCCGGCGAGATCGCCGCGCGAGACACCGCGCTTGTCGGCCATGGCGATGTAAAGCGCGAAGAGCCATGCCGCGCTCGCGTTGATCGTCATCGAGGTGTTCATCTTCTCGATTGGGATCTGGTCAAACAGGGTTTCCATGTCGCCCAGATGGCTGACCGGCACACCCACACGCCCGACTTCGCCCCGGGCGATCGGCTCGTCGGCGTCGTAGCCGGTCTGGGTCGGCAGATCGAAGGCGATCGACAGGCCGGTCTGGCCGCGTTCCAGATTGGTGCGGTAAAGCGTGTTCGATGCCCGGGCCGTGCTGTGGCCCGAATAGGTCCGCATCAACCACGGTTTGTCGCGGTTTCTGGCCGGTGTCTGGTTGGTCGTCACGTCGCTCATAAGCTCGTCCCGCAGGTCTTGTCCCGAACCCCATGATGCTGCGATGCAAAAAAAGTTGCAAACGCCGTAATCCCGAAAAACAATGGCGTTCAGGACGAGAGCCAACTCTGGGTGCTGCATTGCAGCATACCGGACCAACACAATTCACACGATCTCTGGAGACCAAGGATGGCCCAGCCAGCCCAAGCATTGCCGATTGAATACGATGCACCCGTGAAAGATCTCTACGAAATGGGCGAGATTCCGCCCCTGGGGCATGTACCGGCCAACATGTACGCCTGGGCGATTCGCCGGGAACGTCATGGCGAGCCCGACACCGCGATGCAGGTCGAGGTCGTGCCGACCCACCAGATCGACAGCCATGAGGTTCTGGTCCTCGTGATGGCGGCGGGCGTCAACTACAACGGCGTCTGGGCCGCGTTGGGCATCCCGGTCTCGGTCTTCGACGTGCACGGCGAGGACTACCATATCGCCGGCTCGGATGC
>JABIUG010000407.1 GCA_018700655.1 Rhodospirillaceae bacterium
ATGTATCCCCACCTCAACGTTTCCGACATGGTCGGTGCGGTGCATTTGCCGCTCGACGGCCAGTGCGACCCCGCCAACATCGCGATGGCTCTGGCCAAGGGCGCGCGCCAGAACGGGGCGAAAATCGTCGAACACGTCAAGGTCACCGACGTGCATCAGGACAAGGGCCGGGTCACCGGCGTTTCCTGGTCGAAGGACGGCGAAACAGGCCGAATCGACGCCGATGTCGTGGTCAATTGCGCAGGCATGTGGGCACGTGAGCTGGGCGTCATGTCGGGTGTCAACATTCCGCTCCACGCCTGTGAACACTTCTACATCGTGACCGAACCGATCGAGGGCCTGAAACAGGTTCCCGTGCTGCGCGTGCCCGACGAATGGGCCTATTACAAGGAAGACGCCGGCAAGATGATGATCGGCGCCTTCGAACCCAAGGCCAAACCCTGGGGCATGGACGGCATTGCCGAGGATTTCTGCTTCGACCAGTTGCCAGAGGACATCGAACATTTCGAACCGGTGCTGGAAAAGGCGATCGACCGCATGCCGATGCTGGCCGAGGCCGGGATCCATACCTGGTTCAACGGGCCCGAAAGCTTCACGCCCGACGATGCCTATTACCTGGGCGAAGCCCCGGAACTGCAGGGCTACTACATGGCCTGTGGTTACAACTCGATCGGGATCGTCTCGTCGGGCGGCGCCGGCATGGCGCTGGCCCAGTGGATCAACAACGGCGAAGCGCCGTTCGACCTCTGGGAGGTCGACATCCGCCGTGTCCAGCCGTTCCAGAAGAGCCGTCATTATCTCAAGGAGCGCGTCAGCGAATCCCTGGGGCTGCTTTATGCCGACCATTTCCCCTATCTCCAGCCGGTCACTGCGCGCGGTGTGCGTCGTTCGCCGATCCACGAGCAGTTGAAGGCACGAGGCGCCTGTTTCGGTGAGACGTCAGGCTGGGAGCGGGCCAACTGGTTCGCCCCCGAAGGGGTCGAACCCCGCTATGAATACTCGTGGAAACGCCAGAACTGGTTCGAGTACGCCCGCGAGGAACATCTGGCGGTGCGCAACGATGTCGGCCTGTTCGACATGACCTCGTTCGGCAAGATCCGTGTTGAGGGCCGTGATGCCGTTTCGGTCATGAACCGGATCTGCGGCAACGAGATCGATGTCGAGGTCGGCCGTCTGGTCTACACCCAGTTCCTCAACAACAAGGGCGGAATCGAGTGCGACTGCACCGTGACCCGTCTCTCAGAGACAGCGTTCCTGATTGTGACACCAGGCGCCACGCTGATGCGCGACATGGCCTGGCTCAAGCGGCATACATCTGAGGAAGCCCATGTCGTCTACACCGACGTGACCGCCGGCGAAGTCGTGCTTTGCCTGATGGGACCCAAGGCACGCGACGTGCTGAACGCCTGTTCGCCCAATGACTATTCCAACGAAAACCACCCCTTCGGCACCATGCGCGAGGTCGAGATCGGTTATGGTATCGCCCGTGCCCATCGCGTGAGTTATGTCGGCGAACTGGGCTGGGAAATCTATGTCGGTTCGGACATGGCGGGCCATGTTTTCGAGACCCTGGAAGAGGCCGGTCAGCCGCACGGCCTGAAGCTTGCGGGCCTGCATGTGCTCGACAGCTGCCGGATCGAAAAGGCCTTCCGCCATTTCGGCCATGACATCACCGATGAAGACCATGTTCTGGAGGCAGGTCTAGGCTTTGCCGTCCGAGTGCAGAAGCCCGATTTCATCGGCCGTGACGCAGTGATGAGAAAAAAGGAAGAAGGCCTTCGCCGTCGCATGCTGCAGTTCAAGCTGAACGATGCCGAGCCCCTGCTCTATCACAACGAGCCGATTGTCCGGGATGGCGGGATCGTGAGCTTTCTGACCTCGGGCAATTACGGCCACCATCTTGGCGGTGCTATCGGCATGGGTTACGTGCCGATTGAAGCTGACGAAAAGTCTGACGAAATTCTAGCCTCATCGTGGGAAATCGAGATTGCAGGAACCCGCGTTACAGCCGAAGCTTCGATCAAACCGATGTACGATCCAAAATCAGAACGCGTGCGTATGTAATTTGTTGAAACGGTCACCTTCGAAGGGGCAACTTCCATGACCGACACAACCGTTACCGAAGACTGTGCACCTCGCAGCCGCCGTGGCAGTGGTGGCCGCGCTGCCCGAAAGGCGGCCCGCGCTGCACCGTTGCCCGACAACATGCGCCCGGTCAGACCGGGTCTGGAGGGCGGCACCTTCCGTCCGTTCTCGGACGGCGACATGGACAAGATCCACAACACGGCGATGCGGGCTCTCGAAGAGGTCGGCCTGGCCGATGCCCCGCCCAGCGGTGTCGAGATCCTGAAAAACGCCGGTGCCGTGCAGGGCGATGACGGACGCATCCGTTTTTCGCGCGCACTGGTCGAAGACATGGTCGCGATCGCAGCGCGCGATATCACGCTCCATGGCCAAGACCAGCAATACGACATCCGGCCAGGCGGTCACCGTGTGCATTACGGCACAGCCGGCGCCGCGGTGTTTGTCTATGACCCCGTCACCCGCGAGAACCGCGAACCAACCGTGCAGGATCTCTATAATTCCGCGCGCATCGTCGACACCCTCGACAACATCCATTTCTTCCAGCGGACCCTGACGCCGCGCGACACGGTCGATCCCCGCGATATGGATCTCAACACACTTTATGCCTGCGTGTCGGGCACGACCAAACATGCCGGCACCTCGTTCACCACGGCCGAAAACGCGGCCAGGGGGCTGGAGATGCTGCACATGATCGCAGGCTCCGAAAAAGCCTGGCGCGAGCGTCCGTTCGTCTCGAACTCCAACTGCTTCGTCGTACCGCCGATGAAATTCGCGACCGAAAGCTGCCTGGTG
>JABIUG010000408.1 GCA_018700655.1 Rhodospirillaceae bacterium
ATGATGCTGTGGACGGCTCTCCACCGAGATTGCAGGATATTCTGCAACTGTTGAAACAGGAGGGAAACCATGGAGCAGATCAAGGTAGTCGGGTTGGATATTGCGAAGAACGTCTTCCAGGTTCACGGCGTTGATGGCGAGGGTGAAGTTGTTGTTCGTCGGCAATTGAAGCGGGCGCGTGTGGTGCCGTTCTTTGCATCGATTGAGCCGTGTCGGATCGGCATCGAGGCGTGCGCCACGTCGCACTTCTGGGCACGGGAACTGGCGGCGTTGGGGCACGATGTGAAGCTGATGCCGCCTGCCTACGTAAAGCCCTATGTCAAACGCCAGAAGAACGATGCGGCCGATGCGGAGGCGATCTGCGAGGCGGTAACGCGGCCAACGATGCGCTTCGTACCGGTGAAGACAGTTGAGCAGCAGGGCGTGATGGTGCTGCATCGTGCCCGTGAGCTGCTGATGGGCCAGCGTGTCCGCCTGTCGAATGCAATCCGGGGTCATATGGCAGAGTTCGGCCTGATAGCGCCGATTGGGCGTAACGGTCTGCAAAGGCTGATCGAGACCATCGACGATGAGACCGATGAACGGGTGCCGACCGGCGCGCGTCTCTGCATCAAGATGTTGGTCGATCAGCTCCTGCTGGTGAATGTCCAGGTGCTCGAGAATGACCGTCAGATCAGGTCGAGCGCCAGATCATCCGAAATTGGCCGGCGGCTAATGGAGATACCCGGCATAGGGCCTGTCATTGCCAGCGCCCTGATCGCCACCGTTCCCGATCCGAAAGCTTTTCGCTGCGGGCGGAACCTGTCGGCCTGGATCGGTCTGGTGCCGAGACAAAACTCGAGCGGCGGCAAGGAGCGGCTCGGCGGCATTACCAAACAGGGCAATCGTTACCTGCGCAAGATGCTGTTCATCGGGGCCATGGCAGTAATCCGCTACGCACAGCGAAACGGTACACGAAGGCCATGGCTGGTGCAGCTGATGGCGCGGCGCACCCCCAAAATCGCGGCGGTGGCGCTCGCAAACAAGACTGTGCGCATGGCCTGGGCGATCATGATGAGTGGTGAACGCTATCGGGAACCGGTGGCACAGGCAGCATAGAGCACAGTGCCGGCCACTAACGAGATTGGGAAGGGCGATAACGATGTAATGCGATCAACCGGTCAACACCGGGAAACGGAAAAACCCAGTTTAGCCAGAGCGCCTTAGAGCGCGTCTTAATGATCGGGATCCGTTTCAGCGGAAGGCATTATGGCCAGCGGCTCAACTATGCCGCATTAACAGGCCGGACACATGGCCGCACCGACCAGTACCGCAGAACATCAAATAAACCCTTGCCAAAGGGGGGCCGTCCACACATGGCTATGCGCAGGACGGAAAGCGGGCAGACATGGCGCTGATTTCAGGCGGCGCCTTCATCATGGGGTCGGAGGACGGGCTGGCCGACGAAAGACCTCAACATCGCCTTGTCCTGCCGGCGTTCCTGATTGATAGGTTGCCAGTAACGAACGACGCGTTCGCTGGCTTTCTCAATGCCAAAGGCTGGCGCAACGCCGTCGGGCGGCGCTACTACGATGTCGATGACGGCGATGCGCGCATCCACCGTCGGAACGACAAGTTCACGGCGGATTCCGGCTATGGCAACCACGCGATGGTGGAACCGAGCTGGATCGGTGCTGTCGAATTTTGCCGCTGGCGCGGCAAACGCCTGCCGACCGAAGCGGAATGGGAACGTGCCGCGCGCGGACCGGTCGGGCGGATTTATCCTTGGGGGAACGCGAAGCCGGATCAGAGCCGCGCGCGTTTTGCGTCAGGCTGGAATGAAACGGCCCCGGTCGGCGCCCACCCGTCTGGGGCAACACCGGAGGGGGTGATGGACCTTGCCGGCAATACCCATGAATGGACGTCGAGCCTCTATCGGCCCTATCCCTGGCGCGCCGATGACGGTCGAGAGACGCCGGACCCTGCGGCGCCGGGTGAACGCGTTACCCGCGGCGGGGCCCATGATAACCCTGCGATCAAACTCCAGTCTGCCTGGCGCGGCGACGGCGTGTCACGCAATCCGCGCGCCGGTCATCACAATATCGGATTTCGCTGCGCCCGGGACGCGGAAGGCTCATAAGGAAAAACTGCTAGCCGTTCCACGGCACGTGATAATTCTGGTCGTTATGTTCGATGGTATTAATAAAGGCGAGAGCTACCGGACGGCTTGCCGCTGATGCCTTCGCTTCGATGATCGACAGTAAATCGGTGCGTGCGCAGAACTGCGAATAGCCGATCTGCTCATAGGCGGGTTGCTCGGGCAGCGATCGACCATAGATGATGACACCCCGGTCCCTCAGCGCGGCGGGCAGGGCGTTGGCGAGGGGAAAGCCCTGCGCGGCATTATTGCCAAAGGCGATCAGATCGACGCTGTCGGCAATATTCTGCAGATCGGTGGTGATCGTAATATTGGAGACCTTGTCCCAGTTCATCTCTTCACGGTCGGCTTCCGCCATGGTCAGGGCGGTCGGGTAACCGTCAGCGATCC
>JABIUG010000409.1 GCA_018700655.1 Rhodospirillaceae bacterium
ATCCTGAAAGAAACCCATGAGGCCGCGCAACGCGCCATGGCCCTGCGTGGCCGGGCGACCGATCTTGAACAGAAGCTGGTCGAGGCGATTGCCCGGCGTCATCCTTCCGATCAGGTTCCACCCGATTTCAGCGTGTGGACCGAAGCCTATGCCGACGCGATGCGCGCTGCCCACCATGCCCACAGTGACAGTCCGGACGTCTGTTCACTCTGTGCCGAAGCGCTGATGACGCGCACGCCCTGGCGGTTATGGGACCTCAACACCGGCCTGCCGCGCGAGGGTGCATCGACGCTCGAGGCGCGCAAGATTCTCGAAGACGCGATCGCAGCGGTCGAACGGCAGGGCCCGACCCGCCATGCCGGGCTGCTCCATTGCTACATCCATGTGATGGAAATGTCGCCGATCCCCGAAGCGGCCCTGCGCGCAGGTGACGAGTTGTGTGGCATCATTCCCGATAGTGGGCACCTGCACCACATGTCGACCCATATCGACTTTCAGTGCGGCGACTACCACAACGTCATCCTGCGTAACTCCAGGGCGATCGAAGCCGACATGAAGTTCCTGGCCGAGCATGGCCCGCTCAACCTCTATTCCTATTCGCGCATCCACAACATCCACTTCAAACTCTATGGCGCGATGTTCCTGGCCCAATCAGGCGCGGCGATGGAAGCGGTACGCGAGTTCGAAGAGACCGTGCCCGAAGCGCTGATCCGCATGGAAAGCCCGCCCATGGCCGATATGCTGGAGGGCTACTACGGGCTGAAGTATCACGCGCTGATCCGCTTTGGCCGCTGGCAGGAGATCATCGACGAACCCCTGCCGTCCGATCCCGATCTATATCTCGTGACCACCGCCATCGCGCACTATGCCAAGACGGTGGCTCATGCTGCGTCTGGCGACGTCCCAGGTGCGGAGCGCGAGAAGCCACTGTTTTATGCGGCCAAGGCCCGGGTGCCGGAATCGCGCATGCTGTTCAACAACACCTGTGTCGATATCCTGGGTGTCGCTTCGGCGATGCTGGAGGGCGAGCTGGAATACCGCCGTGGCAACCATGATGTCGCGTTCGATCACCTGCGCACCGCGATCGAGCGTGAAGACACCCTGCCCTATGACGAACCCTGGGGCTGGATGCAGCCCGCGCGCCATGCGCTGGGCGCACTGTCGCTCGAGCAGGGCAGGATCGAGGAGGCCGAAGCGGTTTACCGGGCTGACCTGGGGTTTGATCCCGGTGTCATCCGCGCGCGCCGCCACCCCGACAATGTCTGGAGCCTGCACGGCCTGCACGAATGTCTGAAACGCCAGGGCAAGGAGGCCGAACGCGCGATGATCGAGCAGAACCTGACCCTTGCCATCGCGCGCGCCGATGTGCCGATCAAGGCATCCTGCTTCTGCCGCCTGAGCCACGCGGCGTAAACGTATCGGACTTGCTCGGCCCTCAGGGCGTTTCGTTCAGATGTGTATCGAGGAAACCCAGGACAACCTCGGCCGCGCCGTGGTCGTAGAGATCGTTGTGGCCGGCCTGGTCGGCGAGCCAGAATTCCTTGGGCTCGGCTGCGGCGCTGTGGAGCGTCTGGGCCTGACGCAGGGGAATGATGTTGTCGGCGGCGCCGTGCATCATGAGCACAGGCGCCCCGATCGTGGCGATGCGCTCGCCCGAGTCGAAGCGGTCCATCACGGCATGGCTGGCAAACGGTACAAACCAGTAGAGGCCACCTGCGACCTCGGCGAGCGAATTGTAGGAGGCTTCGAGCACGACCGCGCCGACGTCACGTTCGGACGCCATGGTGACGGCGACACCGGTGCCCAGGGATTCGCCATAGATCACCAGATTGTCGCCGGCGATCCCTTGCACGGCCAGCCAGTCGAGCGCGGCCCGGCCGTCGGTGTAGAGCCCGTCTTCGTCAGGCTTGCCGGGATTGCCGCCATAACCACGGTATTCGACCAGCAGCAGGCCAAAGCCGGCATCGGCCAGGGGTGCGAGCTTTGCCGTGCGGTGGCCGATGTGGCCGGCATTGCCGTGAAACACGGTGATCACCGGCATGCCGGTGGCAGCCTCGCGATACCATGCAACCAGGAACAGGCCATCCTCGGTCTCAAGGATGACCTCGTTCATGGCGTCGATCGAGGAACGCGCGAGATCGGGCGCCTCGCGCCCGTTCTGATACATCAGGGAGCGCTGTGCGCCGACAAGCGTGCCGGCGGTCACGCCGTAACCGACAATCGCCGCAGCCGCTATGCGCCAGGGCATGGCCGACATCCGCAGAATTTCATGCGACACTGCAACTCCGAAACAACAGGTGAGCGGGACTTCTAGCGGACCCGGGCAGCCTTGTCAGGATTTTCGCGTCGACGCCATGTATCAGCCCCCTGAAGAACATGACCAGATAGCCCGTCGGGGCCGTGGCTGCTGGGTCCTGCTTGTTTTTATCCTTGCCGGGATCGTGGCGATGGCCGTGTTGTGGTCGTTTGTGCCCGATGGCGATGAGGCGCGTTTTGTCTATCTCGTGTTGCTTGGCCTGTTTGTCGGATCCGGTGTGGTCTGGGCGCTGGCCCGCGCGCCGCTGTCACGCACCCTGCGCCATGCCGGGATCTGGCTGGTGATCGGTGCGGTGGTGTTTGTCGGCTACAGTTTCCGTGATGAGGCGCGCTATGTGCTCGACCGGGTCCAGGGCGACCTTGTGCCCGAACAGGGCTATGGCGAAACCGACGGCGAAATCAGCTTTCGTGCCGGACCCAACGGGCATTTCACGGTCGAGATCTGGATCGATGGCACGCCGCTCACAATGATCGTCGATACCGGTGCCAGCGATGTCGTACTGACGCGTGAGGATGCGCGCCTGCTGGGCCTTGATCCCGATGGGCTGAATTACAGCCTAGCCTACAACACCGCCAACGGGGTTGTCATGGGCGCACTTGTCGCCCTTCAGAATGTGCGGCTTGGTCCTATTGTGTTCGCCGACCTCAGTGCTTCGGTCAACGAAGCACCGATGCAGCGCTCCCTGCTCGGCATGACGTTCCTGTCACGGACCGGCGGCTACCGGGTCTCTGGTGACACCCTGACGCTGTTTGCACCCTGAACGAAAAAGAGCCCGGCGTTGCCACCGGGCCCTTTCGGATTTTTTTTGATCAGCCTCAGCGCTGGTTGCCGAAGAGCGAGATCAGCATGACGAAGAGGTTGATGAAGTCGAGATAGAGCCGCAGAGCGCCGTGAATGGCGGTCTTGGAGGTCATCTCGCCATCCATGTGAACGCTGTAGCTTTCCTTGATCCGCTGGGTGTCATAGGCGGTGAGACCGACAAAGACGAGCACGCCGATCACCGAGATGCCGAACTGCAGCGCCGATGAACCAACGAAGTGGCTCACGATACTGGCGATGATGACGCCGATCAGGCCCATGAACAGGAACGAGCCCCAGGCCGCGAGCGACTTTTTGGTCGTGTAGCCGTAAAGGCTCATTGCGCCGAAGGTGCCGGCCGTGATGAAGAAGACCTGGGCGACACTTTCGCTCGTGTAGGTGATCAGGATCGAGGACAGCGAAAGCCCCATCAGCGCGGCAAACAGCCAGAACACCGCCTGTGCGCTCGAGGCTGACATGGCGTGCAGCCGTGCCGAGAATAGAAGCACCAGGCCAAGCGGGGCCAACATGACGACCCATTTCAGCGGGCCCATGAACAGCGTCTGGCCGATCTGCGTCAGGGCAACAATTTCACCCGAAGGACCGTATTGAACCGCCATCTGTGCGACGGCAAAAGCCACCAGGCCGGTGATCGCCAGGCCGACGCCCATGTAGTTGTAGACCCGCAGCATGTAGCTGCGCAGGCCTTCATCATAGGCGGCACTGGTTTGCGCGCGATTGATCGTGCGTGAGTTCGCGTTGCCGAACGCCATGATTTCTAGTCCTCTCTGTTTTTCTGAGGTGCGGCCGAAACCGTACCATTTCGGGTCTCTATGTGGAAGTAAAGTCGGTGCTGTTCAAGTCGCAATCGTGGCTGTTGACGCCGATTTCGGGTCATTGTGACCGTAAAACAGGTGCTGCTGGCGGCGAAAGCGCTCTCCAGCTCGCGACCAGCCCGGCGATCAGGGAAACGGTCAGGGCCAGTACGCCGATCGTGAGAATCGGGCCCCACGGCATGGTCCAGCTGGTCCACAGCACAAACCGCACGACGGCCCAGGCTGCGGCGGTTCCGGCGGCCAGGGCCAGAATTGCCGTGGCAAGGCCGAGCAACAGGTGCTCCAGCGTGAAAACCGTTGCAAGAAGGGGTCGCGCGGCGCCCAGAACCTTCATGACCACGGCATCATAAAGTTTGCGCCTTTGAGCGGCGGCAACGGATTCGGCCAGCACGACCACGCCTGCGACCAGCGCCAGGGCAGCGATGCCGCCGATCGCCGTATCGATCCGGCCCAGAATGCCCAGAACATCGGCCAGCACATCACGCACGCCGATCGCCGAGACATTGGGGAACAGCCGGGCCACTTCACTGCGCAGAGGCGATTCTGCCCCGGGCTCGGCATAGACCGTCGCGATGCGGGTGTGGGGCGCGGCTTCCAACAAGCCGGGCGCGTAGACCAGGACGAAGTTGATCCCCATCGTGGTCCAGTCGATCTTGCGCAGATTGGCGATGGTCGCGGTGATCTCGCGGCCCAGGATGTTGACCGTCAATGTGTCGCCAATGCTCAACCCGAATCCGGCAGCAATTTTTGCATCCAGCGATAGCAAGGGAGGTCCGGCATAGTCGGGGGGCCACCATTCGCCTGCCACGATTGTCGAGCTCTCGGGTGGTAGCGCCGTGTAAGTGACGCCACGGTCGCCTTCGATCGTCCATTGCACCTGGGGGTCGATGACGGCCTGGGCGACCGGCACACCGGCGATCGCCGTGATGCGCCCGCGCAGGCTGGGGACCGACTCGATGCCCTGAACACCCGGCGTCGCTTCGGCGATTTCGCGGAACGGTCCGATCTGGTCAGGCTGGATATCGATGAAGAAAAACGCCGGTGCGTCCTGGGGCAAGGTCTCGCCGATTTCATGGCGCAGATTTGCCTGCACACCGGCGACCGCAGTCAGAACGGTGAGCCCGATGCCAAAGGCGACAGTGACCGAGGGTGTCGCCGCACCGGGGCGGTAGAGGTTTGCCAGAGCCATGCGCAAGGCAAGATTGCGCGGTCGTCCCGCGAGCCGTGCCAGCCGCATGATCGCCACTCCAGCCAGGCGAAACAGCACCAGGGCGAGGGCCGCACCGGCAATGAAAAAGGCCGCTAGCATCCGGTCGCTCGATGCCGCCACGGCCAGTGCCGCCAGTGCCGCCGCGAGCACGGCGACCAACAGGATGTCACCCAGACGAATGGTGCCGACATGGCCGGTGCGATCGCGCAACAGCGCGGCGGGGAGAATATCGCGTGTCCGTGCCAGGGGTAGCAGGGCAAAGACCACGGCGGTCAGCAGACCATAGGCGGCGGCAAGCAGCAGCGGCGCCGGATAGATCCCGACCTCGATCGGCACCGGCAGCGCGGCGCGCGCGATTTCGCCCACGGCAAGGGGCAACACCGCGCCTGCAATCAGGCCGCCGGCGACACCGAGTGCGGCCATGGCCGCGATCTCGACAAGATAGATCGTGAAGATCAGACGCGCGGAAGCGCCCAGCGATTTCAGGATTGCCACGGTCCCGGTCTTGCGTTCGAGATAAGTCGAAACCGCGCCTGCGATGCCGATGCCCCCGACCAGCAGGGCGGCGAGCCCGACCAGGGTGATGAACATGCGCAGGCGCTCGAGGAAACGGCGCAGTTGCGGATTGGCGTTTTCATGGCTGCGCACGCGCCAGCCGGCATCGGGGAAAACCCGGGCAATGTCATCGAGTACGACACCAAGGGCGACACCGTCATTGAGTTTCAGGCGGGTCAGGTGGCGCACCATGCTGCCGGGCCCTGCCAGACCTGCCGCCTCCAGCGCCTGGGACGAGATGATGACACGGGGGCCAAGCTGGAAGGGGGCACTGGCCTTGTCGGGCTCGTCGGTCAGCTCGGCGGTGACGCGGAAGGCGAAGCCGCCGAGCTTGAAGTGATCGCCGATGCCAAGTTCCATGCGCTCAAGGAAACTGCGGTCGACCAGTGCGCCTGCGACATCGCCTTGTGTGGCCAGCGCCGTGTCCGTTGTCGTCAGGGGTTCCGTGACCGGCGCACCATAGAGCGGCCAGAGGTCGTCGACCGCGCGCAAGCTGACCAGTAGCGGGTCGTGACCCTCCGCGGTCGCCATGGCGTTGAGGTCGACCGTGGCCGAGAGGGTGCCACGTTCGCCAAGCCAGGCGCGCTGCTGGTCGGTCAGTTCGATCATGGTGGTTTGCAGCGCGATGTCGCCGCCCAGAATGACGCGGCCGTTGTCACGCAGCCCGTCGACCAGCCCGGCCCCAAAGCTGCCTACGCCGGCGATGGTTGCGACACCCAGCGCGAGCCCGACCAGGGCCAGCCGGAAGCTCTTCCAGCCACCACGCAGATCGCGCCGGGCGATGGTCCAGGCCAGGTGGCTCACCCGGCAGGATCCTTCAACCGGCCGTCTTCCATCACCACTGTGCGTGAACAGCGCCCGGCCAGTTCTGCATTATGGGTGACCAGGACCAGAGTGGCCCCGGCATGGCCAGCGGCTTCAAAGATCAGCTCGACGATGGTTTCGCCGGTCGCACCGTCGAGATTGCCGGTCGGTTCGTCGGCCAGCAGAAGCGGTGGTTTGGCGATCAATGCGCGCGCCAGAGCAACCCGCTGCTGCTCGCCGCCCGAGAGTTCTGTCGGCAGGTGCCCGGTCCGGTCGCCCAGGCCGACATCGCCAAGCGCGATACGGGAACGCTCCAGGGCGTTGCGTTCGCCGGCGAGTTCCAGCGGCAGTGCCACATTCTCCAGCGCGGTCATGGTCGGGACCAGGTGGAAGGCCTGGAAGACGATGCCGATCTGGCGTCCCCGAAATTGCGCGAGCCTGTCTTCGTTCAGGCTGGCAAGGTCCTGGCCTGCGATCTCGACACGTCCCGATGTCGGTCGCTCCAATCCGGCCGTGATCGCCAGAAGGGACGATTTGCCCGAGCCCGATGGCCCGATCACCGCCACATGGTGGCCACGTTCAACACTGAGGCTGACGCCGTGGAGGATGTTGACGGGGCCGGCCGCACTGGTGAGGCTCAGGGCGACATCAGTGAGATGAACAATGGGATCTGAAATGGACATAGGCCTCGGCAAATGGGGACGGCGGTGTTGTTTTGCCAGTTTACGCGTGCGGCTCAAGGCCCGATTGGCCTTCTTCACGTTGTTTTTGGCGTGTTCGGCGTTTTCGGTAGGGGCCCAGGAACAGTCCGCAGGCGGCCCGGTCCGCATTCTGGCGCTGGGCGACAGCCTGACGGCCGGTTACGGGTTGCCCGCGCAGGATGGGTTTGTTGCGCAGCTGGGTGACGCGCTGGCCGCTGCCGGCCACGACGTCGTCATGATCGATGCCGGTGTTTCGGGTGATACCACAGCGGGCGGGCTCTCCAGGCTCGACTGGGCGCTGGCTGGTGGTGCCGACGTTGCGATCATCGAACTGGGCGCCAACGATGCCCTGCGCGGGATCGACCCGGCCTCCAGCCGCGCCAATCTTGATGGCATTCTGGCGGCTCTGGGCGGGCGTGGCATTCCGGCCCTGCTTGCCGGGATTTACGCACCGCGCAATCTGGGGCCCGAATATGTCGCGGCATTCGACGCGATGTATCCCGAGCTTGCCGCTGAACACGATGCGATCCTTTATCCGTTTTTCCTGGAAGGGGTGGCCGCCGATCCGACCCTTAACCAGGGCGACGGCATCCACCCCAACCCCCGGGGTGTCGTAATAATCGTCGAAAACATGTTGCCCGACGTGATCGCACTCATCGAACGGGCCGGGGAGGGATCATGACGCCGCCGCTCTTCATTGCCGTGTCGCTGCCAGAACCCGTGACCGAACGTCTTGCCGGTATCGGTGGTGGCGTGCCCGGCGCCCGGTGGGTGCCCCGGGAGAACATGCACATCACGCTGCGTTACCTCGGCGAACTCGAAGGCACACTGGCCGATGATGTTTGCGTCGGCCTTACCGAGATCGAGGCGACGGGTTTTGACCTTGCGATTGATGGTGTCGACCATTTCGATGGCCGCAAGGGCGCCCATGTCCTGTTCGCGGGTGTCCAGCCCCGCGAACCGCTCAAACGCCTGCACGACAAGATCGAGATTCAGCTTCAGCGCATCGGTGTGAAAGCCGAGGAGCGCAAATACCATCCCCATGTGACGCTGGCCCGTCTGCGTCGCGCACCGGCAGACCGTGTCGGGCGGTTTCTGGAGGCCAACGGTCTGCTGATGTCACCACCGTTCCAGGTCGAGAGCTTTGGGCTCTACGAGAGCATTCGCAGCCACGAAGGACCGGTCTATCGCGAGCTGGAACGGTTCGCGTTGCAGCCAGGGGACTGAGGCCGCCGATCAGTCGGGCCGCTCCAGGAATTCTTTCTTGGTGTTCGTGTGGGGGTAGTCGATCTCGGGGATCGGAAGGTCGAGTGCAGCGCACAGCGGTTTCCAACCTTCGCCGGCGCGGTATTCCAGAAGACGTTCTGACGGGATGGCGGCACGCACGGCATTGTTGTGGGCTTCCATCGCGGCGATCATACGGTCCTTGTTCCCGAAGTCGTTGCAGAACCGGTTGCGCACGATGGCCCGCCACATGCGGTCGAATTTGCCGGATTCTTCCGGATCGTCCTTGAAGATCGTCTCGATCGCGCTGTTGTACCAACTCTCACCCTCACGCACCGAGAGCAGGACCAGGGCGTCGGGATAAGAAGCACTGAGTTCCGGCCAGAACGATCCGCCGGGCCAGTCAACCAGGGCGACATAGTCCTTCAGGAAATCATACCAGTCGGGATGCGACCTTCGGCGGCATCGGCCCATACCGGGACCTGCTTCTCGTCGACCTCGAACATGTGGTGGCAGGTACCGCCCAGCAGATGCTCCAGCGCCTTTTTCAACGATGCCGTCCCTGTCCTGCCCAGTCCTGCACCCACCACACGCAACGTCATACCTGTCTCCACCGTGCTCGTTTGAAGTTCGGCCCAGACACTGGACGCGGCCTCATTCTGATTCAAGCCGGTCCATGTCGTCGTCGGAGAGGCCGAAGTGGTGGCCGATCTCATGGATCAGGGTGTTGGCGATCAGGTCTTCCAGGCTGTCCTCGCCTGAGGCCCAGGCATCAAGCAATGGGCGGCGATAGAGATAGATGCGGTTGAGATCATCAGGCGTGTGGCTGACCGACCGCTGGTCGAGCGCGACACCCTGATAGAGGCCGAGCAGACCGAACCAGTCGTCGATCTCGAGTTCCTCGAGGACTTCGGCTTCGGGAAATTCCTCGACCAGGATGGCAAGGCCCTGAACATGGCGGAGCAGAGACGGCGGAATCAACGCGAGCGCCGCCTCGGCAATCGCAGTCATCTCGTCCGCGCTGGGGGGCTGATCGAAGGTTCGGGTCATAACGGCTGGGCATCCATGCCTTGTTGCTGCCACAAACGATCGCCACATCCAACGCTCATGACATCTGCGGAGCTTAATTTGACCGGTAAGCTGGAAGGGGCCGAGCGTGAACAGGCGCTGGCAAAACTGAAGGGATGGGGGCTTGTTGATGGCCGTGACGCCATCGCAAAGTCGTTTCAATTCAACGATTTCATGAGTGCCTTTGCTTTCATGGGTCGGGTCGCGGTCTATGCCGACGTCGTCGACCATCATCCCGAATGGTTCAACGTCTATGGCAGGGTCGATGTCACGCTCACCAGCCATGATGTCGACGGCATTTCGCAACGCGATATCGCGATGGCGAAGTTCATGGACAAGGCGGCGAAAAAATCAGGCGAGAAGGCAGCATGAAACCGATCGCATGGCTCAAGCAGCGCACCAGGCGCAAGCGTGACCTGGAAGAAGATGAAACAAAGGTACGCGAGGGTTTCTGGCGCAAACTTGGCCGCAATCTCGGGCGCGTGCCGTTTGTCGATGATCTTGTGGCGGCCTATTTCGCGGCCTTCGATCCCAAGACACCGGCCAGCGCCAAGGCAATCCTGATTGGTGCGCTGATCTATTTCATTATGCCGGCCGATATCATTCCCGATGTCCTGATCGGTACCGGGTTCCTCGATGATGCCAGCGTGCTGGCCTATGCCCTGGCGACCACGCGCAAACACCTGTTGCCTTCGCATTACGCAAGAGCGCGCCGGGCGCTGGCCAAACAGCCGGTTGAACGGTTGTCGGCGGGCACCGCCCGCTGGCAGGAGGCTGGCCATTAGTACCTTGAATCAGAAGGGTCTTGCGGGCTGACACCAAACCACAAAGTGGTTCCATGTGGGCATGATCCGCTCTAAGGCTGGCCATTCCCCGGGCGTTCGGATCGTTTCATGCCTCTTGGTTCCTATGTGCGCTTTGCGCGCGCGAATGCGCGATTGGTGAGCTTCGGCTTCCTGATGGCGTTTTCGTCGAGCTTCGGGCAGAGCTTCTTCATCGGCGTGTTCGGTCCCAGCGTGCAACAGGATTTCGGTCTTTCGCACACCGCCTGGGGCACGGTCTACATGATCGGCACTCTGGCAAGTGCCCTGTTGCTGCCCTGGTCGGGCAAACAGATCGACCGGCTCAATCTGCGCTTCTACAGTCTCCTGGTGGGTCTCTTCCTGGCCTTCTCCTGCTTTTTCGCGGCCTCGGTCTTAAGCCCGGTCATGCTGGTCGTTGCGATCTTTTTTCTGCGTCAATCAGGCCAGGGCCTGACCAGCCATATCGCCTTCACGACCATGGCGCGTTACTTCGAACTGGGTCGCGGCCGTGCCATCGCGATCGCGACCCTGGGTTTTTCGACCGGTGAAGCTCTGCTTCCTATCGCGGCGGTACTGGCGATTTCATATGTCGGGTGGCGCTGGGCCTATGCCGGCGCCGGGGCCTTGATGCTGCTGGTGCTTCTGCCGCTTGCCTTGCATTTTCTCAAAGGTCACGGCGAACGCCACAAGAGCCACGTGGCGGCCCAGAAGATAGCTGCGGCACAGGAAGGTGCGGTGCGATCCTGGACCCGTGGCGAGGTTTTGCGTGACCGGCGATTCTGGTTGTTGATGCCGGGCTTTTTTGCACCGTCGATGCTCCTGACCGCGATGTTCCTGAATCATGTCTATGTCGCCGAGGCCAAGGGCTGGAGCGCTGAGTGGATCACCGGCAACTACATCGTCTATGCCCTCATCACGATTGTCACTTCGCTTGTTGCGGGCGCGCTGGTCGACCGCTTTGGAGCGATCCGCCTGATCGTACCGATGCTGGTGCCCACGGCGCTGGGTCTGGTGGTGATCGGCTGGGGTGAAGCTCCAATCTGGGTAGTTCTCTATTTCATTCTGATCGGTTTGGGCACCGGCCTTAGCCACACCGCAGTGACGGCAATGTGGGCAGAACTCTACGGCACGGCCCATTTGGGCGCGATCAAGAGCCTGGTTGCCTCTCTGGGCGTGTTTGCTTCGGCGCTTGGCCCCGTCGTTATGGGGTTGCTGTTGGATTCCGGGCTTTCGACCGGAATGATCTGCTACATCTTCGCAGCAGCGACCTTGGCCAGCATTGGCTCTGTCAGGCTGGCATTGCCGCATCAGTCCAGCCGGGCCTGATCGGATCATGCCGCTTCGCGCCTACACCACCTTTGCCCGCAAGAACTGGCGTTTCGTCGGCTTCGGCTTTGTCATGACCGGGGCCTCGAGCTTCGGATAGACCTTCTTCATCGGCGTTTTTGGGCCCAGCATACAAGCTGCGTTTGATATCGATGATGTCGTCTGGCCCAGCATCTACATGGTCGGCACGTTGGCCAGCGCCCTGATTCTACCGTGGACCGGCAAGCTGATCGATCAGGTCGATCTGCGCCGTTACACCCTTGTGGTGCTGATCGGCTTTGTCTTCGCCTGTGTTGTGATGGCATCGGTCCAGGGCGTCGTCATGCTGATTGTGGCGATCTTCCTGCTGCGTCAGACCGGACAGGGTCTGATGAGTCATATCGCTGCGACAAGCATGGCGCGTTATCACGACGATGGCCGGGGCAGGGCTCTGGCCATCGCTTCACTCGGCGAGTCGATCGGCGAGGCCGTGCTGCCGATTCTGGCGGCGCTGGCGATCAGCTGGATCGGCTGGCGCGGCGGCTATTTTGCTGTTGCCTTTATCCTGGTTGTTGTTTTGATACCGCTGCTATTCTGGCTCCTGAAAGGCCATGGTGCACGCCATGAGGCCTTCTTGGCGCGCCGTCACATGGTTCGTCAGGCCACATCAGAAAGCGCCCGTTCCGCGACACGGGGCGACATGCTGCGTGATCCGCGCTTTTATCTGCTCCTGCCGGGTTTGCTTGCCCCTTCTATGATCACGACGGCGCTGTTTATCTATCACCTCAAAATCGCCGACTCGAAGGGCTGGTCGGATACCTGGATAACGGGGAACTAAGTGATCTATGCCGTGTTTGCGGCATTGGCCGCCTTTGCGCTGGGTGCGCTGGTCGACCGTTTCGGCGCTGTGCGGTTTCTGCCTTTCAATCTGACGCCGCTGATTGCGGCGCTGTTGGTCTTGGCCGCTTTCCAGTCGCCCTACACGGTGTGGCCCTATTTTCTGTTGCTCGGGTTGAGTAGCGGTACCCATGTTTTGGTGACCGCAATGTGGGCCGAGATCTACGGCGTTGATCATCTCGGAGCGATCAAGAGCCTGGTCACGGCGCTGGAGGTTTTCGCCTCGGCAATCGGGCCGGTGATCATCGGTGTGATGATCAATGCCGGGTTGGGCTTCGACACGTCGCTGACGGTCTTTGCGGTCTACTCGATCCTGGCCTCGGGCCTGTTGTGGTACGGCGTCAGCCGTTATCGCGTGGGGGCACGGCGCGGCCCGTGACATCGGGGGAGCCGACGGCCTCGGCAGCGGCGCCGGCCGAACGCATCTTTGACTCGCGATGGGCAACATAGACAGTACTCGAAGCGATGATCGCCGCTCCGATCCAGGTCCACATGTCGGTTGGTTCGGAGAACGCAAACCAGCCGATGATCGCGACGATCGGCAGGCGAATATAATCAAACGGCAGCAGATAGGTCGTGTCGGCCAACGAGAACGCACGGGTAAACACCAGATGCGAGAGGGTCGCGATCACACCGACCGTGACCAGCCAGAACCAGCCTTCCGCCGAGGGCCACGACCACACCAAAAGCGCCGGTAAAAACGAGACCGGAGTCAGCAGCATGTTCTGCCAGACGACCAGGGCAGGCGTTGCTTCGGTTCGTGTCAGCAGCTTCATGGTGACGACCGACAGCGCCATGGTCGCGGCCGAGAAGACCACGATCAGTTCGCCCCAGCCGACCGGCTCCGAGCCCGGCCGCAAGATCACGAGCATGCCGATGAACCCGATGGCCAGGGCAGTCATGCGTCGGGCACGGATGACTTCGCCCAGAATGAGCACGGCCGCGACGGCGGCAAAGAGTGGTGCGGTGAACGACAGGGCGACCGCATTGGAAAGCGGCACGATCGCCAGGGCCGAAAACCACAATGCCATCGAAAGAAACCCGATCAAGGCACGCAAGGAGATCAGCGGGAGCCGGTTGGTCTTCATGACAGCGGCGCCGCCACGCATCAGCCAGGGCACCATCACTAGGAAGGCAAAGAAATTGCGGCAGAAGACGATCATCAGAGGTTCGACTGCCAGATTCGTCGCCAGATGGCGGATGATCGCGTTCATCGCGGCAAAGCCGACACAGGCCAGTACGAGCAAACCGGCGGAATAAACCGGCACGGAAAACCGTTCGCGAAGGGGCAGGAACGCCATGGAGCGGGAGCTTACGCCCGGCCTCGGGAACCGGCCACAGGTTCCTGCGCATGGCAGTCATGTGCTAGGACCAAAGTTCATTCCAAACTGGGTCTCGCCTGCCATGAACGACATTCTCTGGACTCCCGATCCTGCCCGCGTTGCCGCTGCTGCCATGACGCGCTTTCGTCATCTGGCCGAAGCTAAAAGCGGTCGCGAACTGGCCGACTATGATGCCCTGTGGCAGTGGTCGATCGATGACCGCGAGGGGTTCTGGTCGCTGCTCTGGGACTTCTGCGACGTCATCTCCTCGACACCTCATGACGCTGTTCTCGAGAATGGCGACGCCATGCCAGGTGCGCGCTGGTTCCCCGGTGCCAGACTTAACCTGGCCGAAAACCTGCTGCGCCGCCGCGATGCCTGCGAGGGCATTGTGTGCTGGCGCGAGAACGGCACCCGAAGTGTTCTTAGCTTCGCTGAACTTTATGACTCCGTGTCGGCCCTGCGAGCCTGGCTGCAGGCCAGGGGCGTAGGCGAGGGTGACCGGGTCGCCGGGTTCCTGCCCAATCTGCCAGAGACCATCGCCGCGATGCTCGCCACTGCCAGCCTGGGTGCGGTGTGGTCATCCTGCTCGCCCGATTTCGGCACCCGTGGCGTGCTCGACCGGTTCGGCCAGATCGAACCGAAGGCGCTGATCTGCGCCGATGGTTATTTTTATGGCGGCAAGACCTTCGACAGCAGGCCAAGGGTTGCCGAGATCCTGGTGGAACTCTCCAGCGTGGTGGCCGTCGTCGTGGTGCCTTATGTCGAGGAGGCTCCCGATCTTTCATCCCTGCGCGATGCCGCATCGTGGGGCGAGGCCACGGCGGATGTGCCGGCTGGCGATATCGCGTTCACCCAGGTCGCGTTCGATCATCCGCTGTTCATCATGTATTCTTCCGGCACAACGGGCGCGCCAAAGTGCATCGTGCACGGCCATGGCGGCACCCTGTTGCAGCACCTGAAGGAACACCGTCTCCATTGCGATCTGCAGGCCGGCGACCGGCTGTTCTATTTCTCGACCTGCGGCTGGATGATGTGGAACTGGCAGGTCTCGGGCCTGGCGATCGGCGCGACGCTGATGCTCTACGAAGGCAATCCGGCCCATCCTTCGCCGTCGATCCTGTGGGATTTCTGCGAGCAGGAACGCATCTCGGTTTTCGGCACTTCGGCCAAGTACATTTCCGCGATCGAGAAGGCCGGGGTGAAGCCGGCCCAGACCCATGACCTCTCGCGCATGCGCCTGTTGATGTCGACCGGCTCGCCGCTTGCCCATGAAAGCTATGACTATGTCTATCGCGACATAAAACAGAACGTGCAGCTTTCCTCGATCTCGGGCGGCACCGATATCGTCTCGTGTTTTGCCCTGGGCAATCCCGTGTTGCCGGTACGCAAGGGCGAGATTCAGTCGCGCGGGCTGGGCATGGCCGTCGATGTCTTCGGCGATGACGGCAAGGCCCTGCCCGCCGGAGAGAAGGGCGAACTGGTCTGCACGCGTGCCTTCCCGTCGATGCCGGTCGGGTTCTGGAACGATCCTGATGGCGCGAAATACCACGCCGCCTATTTCGACACCTTCGACAACATCTGGCGCCATGGCGACTGGTCGGTTGTGACCGAAACAAGCGGCATGGTGATCTATGGCCGCTCGGATGCGGTGCTCAATCCCGGCGGTGTCAGGATCGGCACGGCGGAAATCTATCGCCAGGTCGAGCAGTTCGACGAAGTTCTGGAGAGCCTCTGTATCGGCCAGGACTGGGACGATGACGTGCGTGTCGTGTTGTTTGTCGTGATGCGACCGGGCCATGAACTGGGCGATGAACTGATTGCCGCAATCCGCCAGAAGATCCGAACCAACGCTTCACCGCGCCACATGCCGGCCAGGGTGATCGCCGTTGCCGATATCCCTCGCACCCGTTCCAACAAGATCAGCGAACTTGCCGTGCGCGACATCGTCCACGGCCGCGCGGTCAAGAACACCGAGGCGCTGGCCAATCCCGAAGCGCTGAAGCTGTTCGCGGGGTTGGCCGCGCTTGCCGATTAGGATGGTTCGTCCGTATTCAGAAGAGCTTCCCAGTCGCGCCTCTGGTGAAGAATGCGCACGATCGTGGTTTCACCTGCATGAACGCGAAAGAAGACAAAGTGAGTCTTGCCGTGGCTGAGGCAACGTATGCCCGGAGGGAGTCCTTCGAGGCTTCGTCCTTGTTTGTGCGGATAGCTGCGTAATGTCCCAATCGTGGCATCAAGTTGCCCGAGATAACGCTGCGCCTGTTTGTTTCCCCAGGTCTTGAGTGTGTAATTGGCAATCTCATTCAGATCGTGAAGGGCCGCCCGCGTAATCCGAATGTTGTGCGCCATGGGATCTAGCTGCTTGCTTTGATGCGTTCGACAATCGGTGTCATGTCATAGGGCGTCGTGTTGCCTGCTTCGATGTCGCGCAACCCGATCTCAAGCTCGGCATTGAGTTGTGCAAGAGCACGGCCACCGTGGTTGCGAGAGCGTTGCCAGAGGCGGATTCCCTCACGCACGACTTCTGAAGCGCTGGCGTACTCACCTGAAGTTACGGCGTCTTCAATCGCCTTTTCCATCGCGGGCGTCAGGGAAACATTCGGCATGTCGGGAACTCCTGATTGACGTCGAAACCATGAATCAGGATAGCAAATAATGTCCAAGTTGGACATCCGCTGGCTGTGCAACTTCAAACCAGGGGGGATGCGATCCGTAACTCGCCGACACGCGTGCCCGCCCAATTGTGGGTTTGCGGGTTTTGCCAGTGCGACAGTGCTTCCCAGGTTTCGTCATCGATTGCGCCGATATGGCGCAGGATGTGGGTGACGCAGACTTCGGCGGCGCGGCCTGCACCATCCGCAATTTTGAGCGCAACGCCATAACCTTTTTCCGGCCAGGCGGCGGCATAGACGCCCTCGGCGCCGCCCTTCACGATGAACCGGCCTTTGCCTGCATCAAGCAGGGCTGAGCAGGAACGACCGGTGCCCGCGACCATCAGCGGATAAGCGGCCATTGCCGCGACGATCGCGCGGCAGGCATCGGCGCGGCGGTTGTCGAGTTTGGCCGGATCGGCCAGGCGGGCCATGCCGAAAGCCAGGGCATGGAGCGGCATCGCGATCGAGGGCACGCCGCAGCCATCGGTGCCGAAATCCGAGCTAACGAGATCAACGCCGCACATTTCCGCCATGGTCCGGCAGACTGCGGCCTGGGCGGGATGTTCAGGGTTGAGATAACCCTTTGGGTCAACATCCATCTGGCGGCAGACCGTGAGGAAACCGCTGTGTTTGCCCGAACAGTTGTTGTGTTCACGGCCCGCACTGGCGCCGGAGCGGTAGAGGTCATGCAACGCCCGTTTCGTGCCGGGGTCCTGCTCGCCGCATTCCAGGTTCGCCGGAGAGAGCCCCAACCGTGCGAGCCAGGCGCGCACGGCGTCAGCATGCATCGGTTCGCCGGTATGGCTGGCGCAGCCCAGCGCCAGTTCCTTCTGGCTCACATCGAATCGCTCAAGAGCGCCCGATTCGGCCATCACCAGGCCGGCCTGGATCGGCTTGATCGCAGAGCGCGGAAACATCATCAGTTCGGGGTCGCCCAGACTCCAGATGACCTTGC
>JABIUG010000410.1 GCA_018700655.1 Rhodospirillaceae bacterium
CCAGTACCCGGTCGACAGCGAGGTCGAGGGCGAGGTCAAGAACATCACCGAATTCGGTCTGTTCATCGACATCGGCAACGAGCTCGACGGCATGGTCCACATGTCCGATCTCAGCTGGGACAAGAGCGGCGAAGAAGCGATCAACGACTACAAGAAGGGTGATCAGGTCAAGGCCAAGGTGCTCGATGTCGATATCGACAAGGAGCGCATCAGCCTGGGCGTGAAGCAGCTCGAGGCCGATCCGATGGCCGATGCCATGACCGGCATTACCCGCGGTGCGGTCGTGACCTGCACGGTCGCCAGAATCATGGACAACGGTCTTGAGGTTCTGATCGACGGCGCTGTGCCGGGCTTCATCCGCAAGGCTGATCTAGCCCGCGAACGTGGCGACCAGCGTCCGGACCGTTTCTCCGAAGGCGATCGTCTCGATGCCAAGGTCACGGCCACCGACAAGGCGGCGCGCCGCATGACCCTCTCGGTCAAGGCGCTCGAGATCGAGGAAGAGAAGAAGGCCATGAAGGCCTACGGGTCGGCTGACAGCGGCGCGACGCTTGGTGACATTCTCGGCGCGGCACTTTCCGCCCGTAGTGGTGACGACGCCGAAGAAGCTGCTGCCCCTGAGGAGGCCGCCCCCGAAGAAGCTGCTGCTCCTGAGGAAGCCGCCCCCGAAGAGGCTGCTGCCCCTGAGGAGGCCGCCCCCAAAGAGGCTGCTGCCCCCGAGGAAGCCGCTCCTGAAGAGCCTGCTGCTGAAGAAGCCGCCGCCGATGCGGGAGAAGACGAGAACAAGGCTTCGTAACATGACGTGGGGCGGGGATGGTGCCGATGGCGGATGATGTGGCCGAAGGCCTGATCGAACGTCAGAGGCTGCGTCGCCGCCTCATGTTCTGGCGCGTCGCTTTTGTTGCTGTGCTTGCTGTGGCCGGCATCGTCGGGTTTGCCCAGATCGAGCAGGCACCGTCAGGCGATTATGTTGCCGTGCTTGATATCGGTGGTGTGATCGAGACCGATCGCACGCGCGACGATGCTCTCGACCAGATTGCTACCGACAACCAGGCAAAGGCACTGCTGCTCCGGATCAACAGTCCGGGCGGCACCTTTGTCGGCGGTGAGGCGCTGTATGTCGCACTGCAGCGTGTTGCGGCAGAGAAGCCGGTTGTTGTCGTCATGGATGATGTCGCGGCCTCGGCCGGCTACATGATCGCCATGGCGGGCGATCACGTCATCGCCCATCGCGGGACAATCACGGGTTCGATCGGCGTGATTTTCCCGACCGTCGAGGTCGTCGATTTTTTCGACACGCTCGGCATTACCTTCGACAACATCAAGAGTGACCCGCTCAAGGCCAATCCGTCTCCGTTCGAGGACACGTTGCCCGAAGCACGCGCCTGGACCCAGGTGATGATCGATGAGCTCCAGAACGTCTTTGTCGACATTGTCGATGAAGGCCGTCCGGATATGGATCGGGCTGCCGTCGAGGTTCTGGCCGATGGTCGAATCTATTCCGGCGTCCAGGCGCTCGAGAACGGTCTGGTCGATGGACTCGGCGGAGACCGCGAGGCAAGGGCATGGCTTTTTGCCGAACATGGCATCGATGAAGGCCTGCCGGTGCGCAGTGTCGAGATCGAAGAGGATCTCCCCTGGTACGCCACGGTTCTCCGCGAAACCGGAAAAAGCGTTCTACCAGAACCACTTACACTTGACGGGCTGTTGGCGCTCTGGCACCCTGACCTCTGATTGGCGCCGACTTGCCGTGATATGAACGGTGGCGCAGGGGGCCGGATACCGGATTTGCCGACATGACCAAATCGGAATTGATCGCACGCCTGTCGGAGCGTTATCCGCATCTCTATCAGCGGGATGTTGAGCGCATCGTCAACACCGTGTTTGACGAGATCAGCGGCGCTCTGGCTGAAGGTGACCGCGTCGAGCTGCGTGGCTTCGGCTCGTTTTCCGTGCGCCGGCGCAACGCGCGCGTCGGACGCAATCCCCGCACCGGCGCAACCGTGAAGGTCGACGAGAAGTTCCTGCCGTTCTTCAAGACCGGCAAGGAACTGCGCGAACGCCTCAACGTCAACGACGACGAGGACTGACGCACCATGCGCGACCCGGCCAAAATGGCGACGTGGTTTCTGGCTGGACTGTTTGCTCTCGCAATTTTGGTGTTTGTCCTGGCAAACCGCGATGTGGTGCCTATCTCCCTGTCGCCCTTGCCCGTTCAGGATATGTATCTGCCGGTCTGGCTGGTCGTGGCTCTGGCGTCTGCCGTGGGCGCCATTCTGGGTGGTCTGTTTGTCTGGGCCAGTGCGCACAGGAGCCGGCGCATCTCGGCGCAGCGCAGGAAACAGATCAAGGCGCTTGAGAAGGAGCTCGCGGCGACGCAATCGCGCTCCGACGCGCTTGAATCGGAAAACAAGAACCTGCTGGCCGCTCCGGCAGAGCCTGATGGTTCTTCCTCCCAGGACGCCGCCTGAGCAGGTTTGCGGCCCCGGCTGCTGCTTTGTCGTTGCGTTCTCACACCATTGAACAGAGCTGGAGACAACCAAGGTGCATATGGTGTCGGCTGACGAAATTCACCGTCTTCTGGATTATCCCTCGCTTGTTGAGGGCCTCAAGGCGTTCCATCTGCAGGACACCGATGAAGCCTCCGATGTCCATCTCGCCCAGCCGGCGCCGAGCGGCAACGAGAACGTCTTCCTTGCCCTGCCTGCCTGGCAGCGCGACCAGGCAATCGGCATCAAACTGATCACGGTTTTCCCTGATAACGAATACACCGGAACCGGCCTGCCTTCGGTCCAGGGCGTTTATGCCCTGTTTGACGGCAAGAATGGCCAGCCTCTGGCCCTGATGGACGGCACGGCGCTGACCCTGCGCAAGACTGCAGGCGATTCCGCGACCGGTGCCAGTTATCTTGCGCGCGAAGATGCCGCGACCATGCTGATGGTCGGTGCCGGGGCCATGGCGCCCCATCTGATCATGGCCCACACCGCGATCAGGCCCTCGATCAGCAAGGTTTATGTCTGGAATCGCAGCGCTGCGCGTGCCGAAGCTGTGGCGGCTGAACTTTCGCTCGACGGCGTGGTGGTCGAGGCCGTCACGGACCTCGAAGCAGCTGCGCGCCAGGCTGATGTCATCTCATGTGCAACGATGGCGACCGAGCCCCTGATCCAGGGCGCCTGGCTGAAACCGGGTGCCCATCTCGACCTGGTCGGCAGCTATCAGAAACATATGCGCGAATCCGATGATGAATGTATTCGCCGCTGCCGTATCTACATGGATTCGCGCATGTTTGCGCTGAGCCTCCCGGGCGACCTATTGCTGCCGGCCGAAAGCGGCGTATTCACCGAGGGCGACGAAGTCGGAGATCTTTTCGATCTGGCCCGCGGTATCTGCCATGGTCGCCAGAGTGATGAAGAGATCACGTTCTTCAAAAATGCCGGCGGCGGCCATCTTGATCTCGGAACGGCTCGGTTTCTGATGTCGCGTCTCGAAGCTGAGTGATTCCCGAATCGAGCGCTGACTTCAACCTCTACCTTCTGCTATAAGCCGCCCGGTTCCGACGATTGGAAAAGCCATGGACCGTAGCGAAGCAACGGCGCGTTTGTTGTGCGCAGTCGATACTACCGATCTCGATCAGGCCAGAGCCCTGGCGCAGCAGCTCACCGGGCATGTCGGTGCGTTGAAGCTGGGGCTGGAGTTTTTCTGTGCCCACGGTCCAGATGGTATTTCGCAGGTCACGGATGGAAAACACGGCCTCTTTCTCGATCTCAAACTCCACGATATTCCCAACACGGTTGCCGGCGGCTTGCGCGGCATGGCTCCGATCCGGCCCTTCCTGACAACGATTCATGCCAGCGGTGGCCCGGCCATGATGCGCGCGGCCATGGCTGCGGCGCATGACCTCGGTGAAGCCCGGCCCAAGGTGGTTGCCGTCACCATGCTCACCAGCATGGATGACGATGATGTCGAAGCGGTCGGCATGCGCGGTCCGGTTTCCGACCAGGTCTTGCGCCTGGCCGATCTTGTGCAGGCCTGCGAGGTCGATGGTGTCGTCTGCTCGGCGCTCGAAACCGAACGGCTGCGCAAACATTGTGGCGAGGATTTCCTGCTGGTGGTGCCGGGCATCCGGCCGGCCTGGGCCGCGAGTGATGACCAGAAACGCATCATGACTCCGGGCGAGGCCATGGCTGGCGGGGCGAGTTATCTGGTGGTCGGGCGGCCGATTACGACGGCCGATGATCCCGCCGCTGCAGCCGATGGCATCAGCGCAGAGATGGCAGGTTGATATGGCTCTAGAATGCAAGATCTGCGGGCTCAGCGATGTCGCGGGCATTGATGCTGCCATGCGTTACGGTGCGCGCATGGTGGGCTTCAATTTCTTTCCCAAGAGTCCGCGCTATGTCAGCTTCGACCAGGCAGCTGCACTTTCCCCGCGTGTCTCACCCGATGTCGAGCGGGTCGGCGTCATGGTCGATCCTGACGACGAGATGCTGCGGCAGGCGATTGCTGCGGGACGGCTCTCGATTGTCCAGCTCCACGGCAAGGAGGACCCGGGCCGAGTTGCCCAGGTGAAGGAACAGTTCGCGATCAAGGTCATGAAGGTGATCCGGGTGTCGGAAGCAACCGACCTCGACGAAGCCGACGCCTATGTGCCGTTTGCCGATCTTCTCATGTTTGACGCCAAGCCGCCCAAGGGCGCGACCCGACCGGGCGGAAACGCGGTGGCGTTTGATTGGCGCATTCTGGCGGGGCGGACCTGGAAGCGTCCGTGGTTGTTGTCGGGCGGCCTGGATGTCGCCAATGTGGCCCGCGCTGTCGAGATCAGCGGTACCCGGATGGTCGATGCTGCCTCAGGCATCGAGACCGCGCCGGGCAAGAAGGACCCGGCCCTGATCAAGGCGTTTCTCGAAGAGCTGGCCTCGCTGTAGAATTGGCCTGAAGAAGCGTTGCGGAGACCCTGCGAAAAAGGCATGGTCCGGCTCCAAATATCGCGGAATAGGCATGGAAACCGTCAATACTTATCGCGCGGGCCCTGATGAAGAGGGCCATTTCGGCATGTTCGGTGGACGTTATGTCGCCGAAACCCTGATGCCGCTTATCCTGGATCTGGAAAAGGCCTGGAACACGGCCAAGAACGATCCAGCGTTTCAGGCCGAGATTGACCATTGGGCCAAGCACTATATCGGCCGTCCAAGCCCGCTCTACTACGCCGAACGCATGACCGAACATCTCGGCGGCGCGAAGATCTACTTCAAGCGTGATGAGCTCAACCATACCGGTGCGCACAAGATCAACAACACGGTCGGCCAGATCCTGCTGGCCATGCGCATGGGCAAGAAACGCATCATTGCAGAGACCGGCGCCGGCCAGCATGGCGTGGCGACCGCGACGGTCTGCGCCAAGGTCGGCCTGCCCTGTGTCGTCTACATGGGTGCCAAGGATATCGAGCGACAGGCGCCGAATGTCTTCCGCATGAGGCTTCTGGGCGCCGAGGTGGTCCCGGTTACATCGGGTTCCCACACACTCAAGGATGCCATGAACGAGGCCTTGCGTGACTGGGTGACCAACGTCGATTCGACCTTCTACATCATCGGCACCGTGGGCGGCCCGCACCCCTATCCCGAGCTGGTACGTGCGTTCCAGTCGGTGATTGGCCATGAGGCCAAGGAACAGATGATGGAGGCCGAGGGGTGCTTGCCCGATACGCTGGTGGCCTGCATCGGTGGCGGATCAAACGCGATGGGTCTCTTCCACCCGTTCCTGGACGACAAGGACGTCAAGATATTTGGCGTGGAAGCTGCGGGTGATGGTGTCGATACCGACAAACACGCCGCTTCGATTGCCGGCGGCCGTCCGGGAGTTCTGCACGGCATGCGGACCTATCTGCTGCAGGACGACGACGGCCAGATTATCGAGCCACACTCGATTTCGGCGGGTCTGGATTATCCCGGTATCGGGCCTGAACATGCCTGGCTTGCTGATGTCGGTCGGGTCGACTATGTCTCGGCAACCGATGACGAGGCGCTGGAGGCTTTTCAGCTTTGCTGCCGCCTTGAAGGCATCATTCCGGCGCTGGAGCCGGCCCATGCTCTGGCCCATGTCATGAAGATCGCGCCGGACCTGCCTTCGGATCACATCATCTGCATGAACATGTGCGGGCGCGGCGACAAGGATGTCTTTGCCGTTGCCGAAGCGCTGGGAGTGGAGCTGTGAGCGAGACCCGTATCGACCGGCGCTTCGCCGCGCTGAAAAAAGAAGGCCGGGCAGGGCTCGTCGCTTTCGTGACGGCAGGCGACCCTAATTTTGAACTGTCCTGCGAAATTGTGGCAGGCCTTCCGGATGCTGGCGTCGACGTGATCGAACTGGGCATGCCGTTCACCGACCCGATGGCGGACGGCCCTACCATTCAGGTCGCTTCCCTGCGCGCCTTGAGCGAGGGCATGACGCTACGCCGGACGCTCGAACTCGTGCGCCATTTCCGCAGAAACGATCAGGACACGCCGATTGTGCTGATGGGTTATTACAATCCGATTTATTCCTACGGCAACGAAGCGTTCCTTGCCGATGCCGTGGAAGCCGGTGTCGACGGTTTGATCCTGGTTGATCTTCCCAGCGAGGAAGACAGCGAACTTTGTCTTCCTGCGATCAAGGCCGGTATCAACTGGATTCGGCTGGCGACCCCGACAACCGATGAAAAACGTCTGCCGACGGTACTCTCGAATGCCTCGGGTTTTGTCTACTATGTCTCGATCGCGGGCATCACCGGCGCCGATTCAGCCGATCCTGCCGCAGTCGGTCGGGCGGTCGAGCGGATCAGGGCCAGGACCGACATTCCCGTTGCTGTGGGTTTTGGCATCAAGACTCCCGAACAGGCGGCTGACATCGCTCGTGTTGCCGATGCCGCCGTCGTCGGTACAGCCTTCTGCCAGGGTGTGGCCGATGGCCTGGATGATGCGGGCAAGGGTACCAGGGCCTGTGTCGACAATGTGCTGGGTCTGGCCCGCGACTTGGCCGCAGGCGTGAGGGGTGCCCGGGCATGAGTTGGCTTTCCGATCTTGGCCTGCCGAAGATCCGGGATCTCGTGCGCAAGACGCAAACCCAGGAGAACCTCTGGGACAAGTGCCCCAGCTGCGAGCAGATGATCTTTCACCGCGATCTTGAAGCGGCGATGAATATCTGCACCCATTGTGGCTTCCACATGCGGATCGCGCCGGCCGTGCGTTTGCGCGCCCTGTTTGATGACAGCGCGTTCACCGTGATCGAACTGCCCGCGGTGGCGGTCGATCCCCTGCGGTTCCGCGACCGCAAACGTTATGCTGATCGCCTCAAGGATGCCCAGAGCAAGACCGGGGAACGCGAAGCCATCGTTGTGGCACACGGCACGATCGGCAGCCGTCCGGTAGTCTGTGCGGTCTTTAACTTCGATTTCATGGGTGGATCGATGGGAACCGGCGTCGGGGAGGCCATCGTTGCAGCGGCCCGCCTCGCCAAGCTCCAGGGTGGCGCGCTCATCGTCTTTTCGGCTTCCGGCGGTGCGCGCATGCAGGAAGGTATCCTTTCGCTCATGCAGATGGCGCGGACCACAGCCGCGATCGCTGAGCTGAAGGAAGCAGGCCTGCCCTATATCAGCGTCATGACCAACCCGACGACCGGTGGCGTGACGGCGTCGTTCGCCATGCTTGGCGATGTTTCAGTCGCCGAGCCCGGGGCCATCATCGGCTTTGCCGGCGCGCGCGTGATCGAGGAAACCATCCGTGAGAAGCTGCCCGAAGGCTTCCAGCGGGCCGAATATCTTCTTGAGCACGGCATGCTCGATATGGTGGTGTCCCGCACCGAACTGCGCGATCGCCTCGCCGCCATATTGAACCATCTGATGTCGGCACGGCCCCAGCAGGGCGAATTGCTGCCTGTTCCGGCCAATGATGCAGACCAGGCGGCGCCTGCGTGAGCGAAGCTTCGAGTGATGTCCTGCTCGAACGGTTGATGCAGCTTCATCCCAAGCTGATTGACCTTTCCCTCGAGCGCATGATGCGCCTGCTAAAGGCGCTCGATAACCCGCATCTCAAGCTGCCGCCGGTGGTCCATGTTGCCGGGACCAACGGCAAGGGTTCGGCCATCGCCTATATGCGCGCCGCGCTGCTGGCTGCCGGCTATCGCGTCCACGTCTACACCTCGCCGCATCTCGTACGGTTTCACGAGCGGGTCGAGATCGATGGGAAGATCATTGCCGAAGATGACCTCGCGGACCTGCTCGACGACTGCGAGCGGGCCAATGGCGATGAACCCATCACCTTTTTCGAAGTCACCACAGCGGCGGCCTTCCTTGGGTTCTCACGAACGCCGGCCGATATTCTGCTGATGGAAACCGGCCTTGGCGGCCGCCTCGACGCAACCAATGTGATCGACCGTCCACTGCTCTCGGTCATCACCCTGATTTCGCTCGATCACCAGCAGTTCCTGGGCGAAACCCTGGCTGAAATCGCCGGTGAGAAGGCCGGGATCATCAAGCCCGGTGTTCCCGTGGTGATCGGCCCCCAGGAACCGGCTGGCCGTGATGTTCTGCTTGTCAGGGCAGAGGAACTTGGCGCGCCCGCCCTCATGTTCGGTCGCGATTTTGCCGTTGATGCCGTCTCTGCGGAAGGGTTTTCGCTGTCGGTTGGCTCCGATCGAATGGAGATGCCTGATCCGGTCCTGGCCGGCCCCCACCAGCCTTCGAATGCCGCAACCGCGATCACGGCCCTGCGCCATCTCGCAGGCTTTGAACTGGATGAAGAACATCTGCGCCAGGGCCTGCGCACGGCGCGCTGGCCCGCCAGGATGCAGCAACTCCACCATGGCGCCCTCAAGGACAAGGTCGGGCCCGATGTCGAGCTGTGGCTCGATGGCGGTCACAACCCCGCGGCCGGACAGGTGCTGGCCGATATGGCGGGGACCTGGAATGACAGGCCTTTGGATATCGTTGTTGGCATGATGAACACCAAGGATCCGGCCGGATTCATTGCACCGCTGGCGCCGTTTGTCCGCCGTGCCGTCGCGGTCGGTATTCCGGGCGAGAAGAACACGCTCTCGGCTGGCGAGACCCGGGCGGTGCTCGATCAAGCCGGCGTTGAAACGGTTGCCGCAGGGGATTTCGATGAAGCGCTGGGCCTGCTCAGGGCTTCGGGCAAGGGTTCGTCACGAATCCTGATCTGCGGTTCGCTTTATCTTGCAGGACGGGTGCTGGCGGCAAACGACTGATCTAGAGCAGATCGGGTTAAGTCTGCATCGCTTGCGATCCGATCTAGCCAGCCGATCAGACCAGGGTCAGCAGGCGGTCGTATTCCAGCTTGGAGATATGGTCGTTGAATTCATGGAACTCCGACCACTTCAGCTTGCTGTAGACATCCCAGTAACGGCTGCCGAAATATTCGGGTAGCACCTCGGCCCTGTCGAAGGTCCGCAAAGCGTCAACCCAGATTGACGGTAGGCTCGGGTCGACCTGTTCAGCAGCGTTGCCTTCGATCGGCTCGCCGGGGTCGACCTTGTTGACGAGGCCGTGATGGATGCCCGCCAGCACGGCGGCCAGAACAAGATAGGGGTTGGCATCAGCGCCGGCCGGACGGTGTTCTATCCGGCGCGCTTCCTTGGGCCCACCGGGAACACGCAGCGAAACCGTGCGGTTGTTGTAACCCCAGGTCGGCGCCAGAGGCACCCAGCCGGTTGGCGTGATACGGCGGAACGAGTTGGCGTTGGGCGCCCAGATCGGCATTGCCTCGGCCATGGTCGAGGCCAACCCGCCGATCGCATGGCGGAACAGTTTGCTGCCGCGCGCGCTGCCGTCGTTAAAGACGTTGCGCCCCTGATCGTCGAGCAACGACAGGTGGATATGGGTGCCGTTGGTCGAATGCTCACGGAACGGCCGTGCCATGAAAGTCGCGGTCATGCCGTGTTTGGCGGCAACCCCCTTGATCGCGCGTTTCTGCAGCATGGCATGATCACACGCCGCGACGGGATCATCGGTGTGGTGAAGATTGATTTCGAACTGACCGGGCGCATATTCGATCGTCGCAACATCGGTCGGCAGGTTCTGCGCCCGGCAGGTTGCCACGATATCGTTGAGAACCGGTGCATAGGCATCGATTTCATCCATCAGATAGACTTGGGTGTCAGATGGTTTTTTACCGGTCACCGGGGATCGCGCCGGAACGGGCAGCCCGTCGGCATCGGGCTGGTTCTCGAGCAGATAGAATTCCAGCTCGATGGCGACAACCGGGCGATACCCCAAGGCAACGATCTGGTCGGCGATGCGGCGCACGATGTGGCGTGGATCAAGCCACCACGGGCTGCCGTCGTTGTCGCTCATGGTCATCAGTAACTGGGCGTGTTCGGGGCCCATCCAGGGCACCGTTGTCAGTGTTCCAGGCACGGCATGGCACGGGTAGTCGGGATCGCCGTCGCCCGGCCCCATGCCAGTGCTTTCGATGTTGTTGCCCAGGATATCCAGGGCATAGGTCGAGCCCGGCAGCACCAGACCTGTCGTGTAGAGTTTGGTTAGGGCCGAGACATCCAGCCGCTTGCCGCGGGGAATACCGCAGATATCGGGAATCATCGTATCGATCCAACGCACATCAGGATGCTGCATCAGAAACGACGCAGCCTCATCGCTGACCTTGGCCGTGGTCTTGACCGGCTCGGTCATGACATGGGTACCGTTGCTGGGGCGTTCGACGGGAAGGGGATCGCGCTCGAAGAAATCATTGGGTCTTACTTCACCCTCGGTGACCTCGACGATGCGCTGCATGATCTCGGCCCGCGGTAACCGCTTGCCCGAGACATACCGGCTCATCGCCGCTTCGGTCACGTTTACCGCTTTGGCAAAGTCGCGTACAGAGAATCCAGCCGTACTGAGGAAGTCACCCAATTTCATGGGTGGAGTATCGACCTCCTGCAAAGCTCCGCCAAGGGCGGGTTGCTCGCGGAGGCGTCACATTGTCGCGATAGTCATGTTCCCGGTCCGTGATATCGGGACACGCTCGATCACATCGAGTTGTCGACCCACTCGTAGAGTTTGCTCTTGGGCAGGGCGCCAACCTTCACGGCGGCCACTTCACCAGCCTTGAACATCATGATCGTGGGAATGCCGCGGACACCGTATTTCGACGGGGTCGCCGGATTCGAGTCGATATCGACCTTCATGACCGTGATCTTGTCGCCATATTCGGCCGCCAGATCTTCGAGTGCGGGCGCAATCTGCTTGCAGGGCCCGCACCATTCCGCCCAGAAATCCACCAGAACGGGGCCGTCAGCCTTGAGGACATCCTGCTCGAATGCATCATCGGTCGTGTGATGAACGCTCATGATCTGTGTCTCTCCTGCATTGTTTTCCCACTGTAACGCATTGATCGTGCGTCAGCAGGTGAGTGCCGTATTTAGGAAGCCCGTCGTGGGGCGTCAAGCGGCGTGATGATCACGTCCTGTCGGCCTGTGGGTATCCAGAAGGTTATCAGGCAAAATCACAAGTTGTGGTAGGTCGGTCCAAAGTAGACCACAAGAGACGGGGATGTGGGGATAAATTTTACGAAGAACTTCGCGATAGGCGGTAAGCTGTTTCAGATAAGCGGGCGGCGTCATTTCTGCACTCGCCGGGATGTTTCTCCCAGTCTTGAAATCTACGATGCCGATCAGTTCCGGGGTCACCACCAGACGGTCAACCTGACCGGCAATCACGGTGTCGCCGACCGCCCCGCAGATAGGGACTTCGGCTCTGCTGTCTTCACCAAACAACACCGCAAAAGCCGGATCGTCGAGGATCGCCAGGATGCTCCCGACCAGGTCGTCGCGTTCGGCTTCCTTCATCTGCGGTTCATGACGGCCCACCAGCTCGATCGCTGTCTGGCGGCGGTGCTGTGCCGCGGCCGAAGGCAGCAGCTCCAGCAGGCGATGGACCAGATGGCCCCGGCGCAACGCAGCCCCGTCTCCGCTGCTGCCCAGAGGGGATAACGGCGGTGGCTCGACTCCGGCCAGGCGCGATGGACTGATCGGGCGATCAATCGGGCGTTCCTTGGCCAACGGAACCGTGATGTCGGGTGGCGGTCCATCGACCCTGCGTCGGGCATCGGGATCGATCTCTGTGGGTTCGAACTGGCGTTTCTGTGGCGATTGCAGGCGCAGGGCCTCTCCGGCCCAGCCCAGTTCGGTACCGGCGAAGTCGAACCGTTCGATCCCCTTGTGCCCGCCGAGCGCCGTGGTGACCATGTCATGCCATGAACCGTCGATACCGCCTGAACGTTTGGCGCAGGCACAGATATAGAGGCGGTCGCGTGGTCGCGTCAGGGCGACGTAGAGCAGGCGGCGTTCTTCTTCACCCGACCGTTGGCTGCGGGCTTGAGCCAGTCCATCGCCCCAGGTTTCGCGCTGTGCGGCACTCCCCGCCCAGAGCGGCAGACCGACCCGTTGATCCCACAGGATCGCGGGTCCAGGTGGTCCCCGACCCACGTCATCGGCCAGGAAGACAACCGGTGCCTGAAGCCCCTTGGAGCCGTGGACCGTCATGATGCGCACGGCGTCGCCCGCGGCTTCGGCCTCGCGTTTGACCTCGGCCGTGCCGCTGGCGATCCACCAGACGAAACCCTGGAGTGACGGGGCATGGTCCTGTTCGAAGGCCAGCGCCAGATTGAGGAATTCGTCGAGCGGATCCTGGGCCTCCAGACCCAGACGATGGATCAGCGCCTTGCGGCCATTGAAGCCTTCGGCCGTGGCTGCCGGCATCGTCAGGATCTCGTCATAGAACTCGAAGGGTGCGCTGAAGTCGGTCCGCCCCAGAAGCCTCTCCAGCCATGCGGCCGCACGCCCGTAGGCCTCATGGTCATCCCTGCGATGGCGCAGGGCCGACCACAGTGATTCCCGCGTCTTGCCTTCTCGGCCGCGATGTCGGGCCAGATCAAACAGCAGAGCTTCCGAAAACCCGACCAGAGGCCCTTTGAGCACGGCAGCCAGCGAGACATCGTCACCGGGCAACAGGCAAACCCGCCCCAGCGCCAGCAGGTCACGCACGACGATTTCGCCGGTCAGGTCCATGCGATCGACACCGGCTACTGCAACACCGGCGCGGCGCAACTCGCGCACCATGGCCGGCACAAGAGCGCTGCGGCGGCGCACCAGGATCAGAACATCGCCGGCGCGCACCATGTCTCCGCGTGATGCCAGCAGTTCGCCCGGGCCGTCGTCGTCGCCGGTCATGGCGGCAATCCGTGCCGCGATCGCGCCTGCCAGTTGCGCGTGATGATCGTGGGGCTGCTCTGGGTTCAGGCAGGACGCCCATGGGTCTTCATCGGCGGCCGGTTCTTCGCTCAGCGGCGGCCAGACCTCCACCAGGCCGCCATCATCGGCCCGGTGCGGCTCGTGATGGATC